>CAZFNB010000001.1:0-17121 GCA_964520235.1 uncultured Bifidobacterium sp.
CCCAGAATTCGCGGCCCTGCTTGGTTTTGATCCAGTAAAGCCAGCCGTACACCGCGCCGCCGCCCGCAACGAACAGGAGCAGAAAGTAACTTTTGACGAAGTTGCTGAGGTTGATAAGGAAAAGTGTCGGGCCGGGCAGCTTGGCGCCGAAGCCACTGTAAATGTCGCCGAAAACGGGGATGACCTTGACCAGCAGGAACGTGGTGATGACGATTGCTACAATAGTAACTACCGTCGGATACATCATGGCTGACTTGACCTTCTTACGAAGACGGGCGGTGTTTTCCAGGTAAACCGCGAGCCGCGCAAGGATTTCCGCCAGCAAACCGCCTTTTTCGCCTGCGCCAACCATTGCAACATAAAGACGGTTGAAGGCTTGAGGATGCTTTTGAAGCGCTTCGGAAAAACTGTCGCCCCCTTCCACGCGGGTGCAAACGTCTTTGATGACGTCGCGCATGACCTTGTTTTGGGTTTGCTCGGCAAGAGCCTGGAGGGATTGGACCATCGCCAGACCGGCGTCAATCATTGTGGCGAGCTGTCGCGTGAACATCACCAGGTCGGCGAGAGCCACTTTGCCGCCGGCAGTGCGGCCTTTCTTGGCGATTTTTTCCTGAATGGAAACGACGAGGAGATTCCGGTTGAGCAGCGCGGCGACTGCGGCCTGTTCTGTGGCGGCTTCGACAGAGCTGCGGATTTCCCGCCCTGTTCCGGTTTCGCGTGCTACGTAGGCAAATGACGGCATAACTTAGGATACGTTGATACTCGTTGTGTCGTTTCTTTTCAAGAATGAGTCCGCGCCAAGCGCTGACGGTTCTGGGAAGCAACAGCCATTCCATGACGACGCGGTTGCAAGACTTGGTGCAGGTTGATTGGGGATTGAGGCAGAACGGTTTCATCCATCTGCCCAAACTTTGAACAGGCTGCGTCGGTTAAAACGACGCCCGCCCGCGCCATTCCCGCGTGGCAAGCTGTGTTTATGGCTTTATTCTTCAAGACCATTTCCCAGGACGGCAAAAAATACTTGTTGCCTAACTTTGGGGATTTCTCTATCAATTCACGCAAATGCACCACCATGGTGCGGAGCAAACCGGTTTTGCTCCACAGTGCAATGTACGAAAACAGTACAAAACAAACACATAACATCGGAGGAACCAAAATGAAGTTTAATAAATGGACGTTGGGACTGGCCGCTTTGGGCGTTGTCAGCCTCGCTTCTGTCGCACAGGCGGAAGAGAAGCTCAATCCAATCCGCGCCGCGCTGGAATCCACCAGCATCAGTGGATACATTGACACGTCAATCGAGGCAAATTTCTGCCCGCACGACGACAGTCCGTTCATCACTGAAGAGGATAGTTCGTGGCCCGGAATTCCGTTCCGCACGGACACCAAGCGCAACGGTTTCAACCTGAACGTCGTCAAGCTCACCCTCCAGAAGGCGCTTGATGAAGGCGAATGGGCCTCGGGCTATCGCTTTGACCTGCTCGTCGGTCCTGACGCAGTTGGTTACAACCCGGCGGCTGAAAGCGAAGGAACTGAAGCGCTTGCCATCAAGCAGGCCTACATCGCCCTGCGCACTCCAGTTGGCAACGGCATTGACTGGAAGGTTGGTGTGTTCGACACCATCATCGGCTACGAATCGTTTGAAGCGGGTAATAACCCGAACTTCAGCCGTTCATGGGGCTGGGCGGTCGAACCCACGCAGCACACCGGTTTGCTGGCGACCTATCGCTTCAACGACAATGTGTCCGCGTCCGCAGGCATTGCCAACACGCTCACGCCCGGCATCAACGCGCGCAATGACAACACGGGTATTGATTCCTACTGGTGCAAAACCTACATGGGATCCATCGCCCTCACCGCGCCGGACAACTGGGGATTCCTCAGCGGTTCCACGCTGTATTCAGGCATCGTTGCAGGTCACGCCGATGGCGGATCACACAGCCAGGTCAACTACTATGTTGGCGCAACCGTCTCGACGCCGGTCACCGGCCTCCGTGCGGGCTTCGCGTTCGACTACGTTGACAATCTCGGTGGCGCTCCTGAAGGCGACTACCAGGATGACGTGATGGTGATTGGCGGTTATGTGTCTTATCAAGCCACCGAAAAGTTGAGCCTGCATGGCCGTGTTGAATACGGTCATCTGTGCTACTACTTCAATGACGATGGCACTGACAACGGTCACGAAGACGTCTGGGGCATCACGGCCACGGCCCAGTATGACCTCTGGAAGAACGTCATCAGCCGTCTCGAATTCCGCTATGATGACTGGCGTGCCTCTTGGACAGGCTCGCAGCACAATCTGGCGATGTATCTGAACATGATCTACTCGTTCTGATACGATTCAATCAACACAGAACCCCTCCCGGTTTCGGGAGGGGTTTTTGCTTTTCAAAATTTGAGACGTGAAATATTGAGGTCAATCGCCCAGCAGATTTTTCAATTGATTGCGCGCCTTCATCTCGCGCGATTTTTCTTCCTCCGGCGGGATCCATTCGCGTCGCACCATCTCAAACCACTCGCAATAATTTGCGACATGCTTTTCATGTACCGGTTCGGCACGCCGGTCGCGACATTGATGAGCCACTTTCGGATCGTAGCTCGCGCAGTTCAGGCAGGCCTTCAAGTCGGCTCCGCAATCGCAGGTTTCCGAGCGTCCGGGTGTTCCAGCCAGCGTATATTCCCGTCCACATTTCCAACAATGGCGTGTCTTCATGCGCCAATCCTATAAACCAGATGTACACCTCGGCAACCAAACAACGCTCTGTCCGCGCCGTTTGGAATCGCCCGTGGACGATTTGTTGATTAGCTTTTGTGCCTGATGAAAATCGTTGTGCTTGATGGCTACACGCTCAACCCCGGCGATCTGAATTGGGACGAACTCAGGTCACTTGGTGCGTGCGATGTATTCGATCGTTCGGTTCCCGAGGAAGTCAGCGGACGTGCAGCGGACGCGGAAATTCTGCTGACCAACAAGGTCGTGTTGTCCGCCACGCTGATCGGATCCCTGCCAACACTGAAGTATATCGGAATTCTCGCCACCGGCACGAATGTCGTTGATATGGTTGCAGCCCGCGTCCGCGGGATCCTTGTGACGAATGTTCCCGCCTACGGCACCCGATCCGTGGCACAGGCTACCTTTGCGTTGTTGCTGGAACTCACGAATCACGTCGGCCATCACGCAAAATCCGTTCGCGCCGGAGACTGGTCCAAAAATCCCGACTGGTGCTATTGGAACAAACCACTGCTGGAACTGGAGGCGCTTACGATCGGCATCGTTGGCTTTGGCCGGATTGGTCAGACGATGGCCACACTTGCTGGGGCGTTCGGGATGAATGTGCTGATTCACTCCCGCTCCGTCCGTCCGGCTGAATTTCCCGCCGTAAATTTTGTTTCGCTGGACGAATTGTTCCGCCGGTCTGATGTCGTCAGCCTGCATTGTCCGCTCACGACGGAGACAAAACATCTGGTCAACGAAGCCCGGCTGGCCATGATGAAGTCTTCCGCCTTGCTTCTCAACACCAGTCGCGGGCTGCTCTTGGATGAGGCTGCACTGGCCGCCGCGCTGAACTCAGGCCGGATTACCGGGGCGGGCCTGGATGTGTTGAGTGTTGAGCCACCTCCGCCGGATCATCCGCTCCTCGCCGCGCGCAACTGCATCATCACCCCGCACAACGCTTGGGCCACACGCGCCGCCCGCGAACGTCTTTTAAGAATCGCCGTGGAAAACATACGCGCCTTCCTCGCTGGACATCCTCAAAATGTTGTGAACTGACCGCTGGATTTCCGGGCACACAGCGAAAGCCGGGTGGTCGGATGACTGCCGTTTTCGCAGATTGAAGCGCTGAGGGTCGCGTTCTGTCATTCTATTGCGCAAGGCGCTCAATAAGTGCGCCCGCCGATTCCTGATAATAAATGTATCGCATCAACATCGAAGGCCAGACAGAATCCCGCCGTAAATCAATTCTCATGAAAATACTACTCGTCATTCTGTGTTTCATCCTGCCGCCGCTGGCGGTTTATCTGAAAACCAAGGATGTGAAGTCCACGTTGATCAACCTCGTGCTGTGTTTTCTCGGCGGTATTCCCGGCATCATTCACGGACTGTGGGTGGTTTTGAAGGGCTGAATCAGCAGCCGGATTGAAACGACGGCGACAACGGGTTTGACTCGATTCTCCGGCAATTCTACATTGGCCGCGAATGTTGGCTGTTGAGTCAAAAATCGCCACGGCGAAGGACGCCGGCCGCCCCCACACCGAACCGCCTTCCTCATGGAAGCATATCGTTGAACCGGTCGAACCGTTTCTCGACGCGGTTTCGCTCCGGCTGGCGCAACAAGTCAACGCGTTCGATCCGGCCCTCGCGCCTTATGCCGAGTACGCACTGACCGGCAATGGCAAACATCTCCGCCCAACGCTCGTGGCGCTGGCGGCCAATTGTCTCGGCAAGACGAACGATTCACACGTCACGGTGGCGGCCATCATCGAGATGGTGCATCTGGCCACGCTCGTGCATGACGACGTGATGGATGAAGCCGAAATCCGCCGTGGTCAACTGACTCTTGCGGCGAACTGGGGGAATGAGATTGCGGTCCTCTTCGGCGACTGTCTCTTCGCACATGCGCTCAAACTGGCGGCGGGTTTTCCCACACCGGAAATCTGCCGCGCTGTCGCCACGGCAACTAACACGGTTTGTTCCGGTGAGATTTTGCAGACGCACAACCGACGGAATTTTGAAAAGTCCCGGCGCGATTATCTTCGTGTGCTGGAAATGAAGACTGCGGAACTCTTCGCGTTGTCGTGCGACATGGCGGCCTTTCTCGGCAACGCCACACAGGCGCAGCGGAATGCCCTGCGGCAGTTTGGCCTTGCGTTCGGCACGGCGTATCAGATTTACGATGACTGTGTGGATCTGTTCGGCACGGAGGCCGCCGCAGGAAAATCCCTCGGCACGGATCTCGCCAAAGGCAAGCTGACGTATCCGGTGTTGCTCGCATGGGAACGGGCCACGCCTGCGGAGCGCAAGCGGTTGGAAGAGGCCGTCAACGACTGGCAGCCCGCTGCTTTTGCGTTTGTGAACGGACTGCTCAACCGCCATGAAACCCTCCAGCCTTCGGTCGGGTTGATTGGGAAATATCTCGATCAGGCGCGTCAAAGCCTGCGGGCGCTGCCCGAGTCGGCGGGGCGAGCCGGACTTTTTGGAGTCACAGACTATCTCGCACGACAGACAGCGATCCTGACGGAATGAGTCTGAAGGCACCCATGACCGAGCCGACACCCGACAAGGACGACACGGCGGAGGAAACGCCTCGCACTGAAGCGAAGGCAACCGGTTCGATTGACCGCGCAGAGGAGGAAGTATTCGTCAAGCGCGCCCAAAAAGGCGACCTGGCCGCCTACGATGAACTCATCCGCCGTTATCAGGAACGCATCTATGCCACGGTTTACCACATGACCTCGAATCACGAGGACGCGAACGATCTGGCGCAGGAAAGCTTCGTGAAGGCTTATCAGGCCATCAAGACGTTCAAGGGTGGTTCAAGCTTCTATACGTGGCTTTACCGGATAGCGGTCAACAAGACGCTGAACTTCCTCAAACAGCGTAAAAACCGCACCCACATGAGCCTCAATGACCTGGATTTCAGTGCGGAAAAAGACCCGGATCTGGTGGCGTTGATTTCGGATAAAACCCCGCATCGGGACGCACGATTGAAAGAATTGCAGGAAAAATTGAACGAAGCCATGCAACGGCTGTCAGAACCACACAGAATGGTTGTGACGTTGCATGATGTTCAGGGTTTGTCGCACGATGAGATAGCCGAGATCATGGATTGCAACGTGGGGACGGTGCGGTCGCGGCTTTTTTATGCGCGTCAGCAATTGCAGGGGTGGTTGGCGGATTATTTGACCTAGATACAAAAAGACGTAGGACGTGACCATGAGTGCAGAAACGCAAGAACATGAAAAGTTGTGCCGGTTGCTGAAGCTGAAGCAACACGAGCAGCCTCACCCCCGATACTTCAATGATTTTTCAGCCGGCGTGCTCAAGCGCATTGAAGCCGGCGACAAAGGAGACCGCACGTTGAACTGGGCGGAAAAAGTCTGGGAATACTTTGCGGCAAGGCCCGGCTGGACCGGGGCAGTGGCCACCACGTCCTGCGCTCTCCTGATTGGCGCGATGATTTATGCAGAGCAGGGTGGGCGTTCGGAAGCGCCGGTCATTGCAACAGACAAGCCTGCATTCACCGAAGCCATACTGGCGGACAATCAGACCTCGTTGTTCAGCACGAACCCGGTGGCTTCGCAGTCCTCTTCGATTCAGCCCGGCGAGTCATTGTTCGACATGATGTCACTCGGGCAGCAGCGTCCGCCGGTGATAAAAGTTTCCTATCCGGTTGGGGGTGAAAATTAGGTTGGGGTTGGGTTGTTACTGGAGAAAAAGGCGCGGCGGGAGCCGCGCCTTTTTCTTTGCAAACATTCGGAAAACAGAATCAATCTTCCTTGGTGAACGCCACGGAAACGCCATCACCGGTCACCAGCAGCCTTGATCCCTCGTAACGGGCAGTTCGCTTGTCCGTGCCGCCTTCCAGGTCAAAATCGTAACTCGTCGTGCCTGCTTCTGCCCATTTTCCCTGCAAAGTCTTTGTGGTGGCATTTGGTGTGCCCGGCTGGCCTTGCGGCATGTTTTTGAGAATGACCATGTGATCGGGAGCAGCCACCAAAGCCGATTTGCCGAATCGTTCGCTGAGAAAGGCGCGGATTTTTGGCACTTCAGACGATGGTGTGTTTGGTTTTGCGCGCCGGTAGGCGGCCAGAGTTCCGGCGGCATCGAAGCGCCAGCGTCCCAGCAACCGGTCGTTGAACTTTTCGGACACTCCGTTGGTGAGGAAATTTCCAAGGTCGGCCAGATTTGGCTGCAGCGTGGCCCAGATGGTTTTCAACAGTTCCGGATTTTGAAACACCGCCTTGGCCGAAGGATGATTCAACACCTCATTGACGGGTGTTTGCTTCAGGCGCATCTGTGCGAAAGCTTCATCCGAGCTCAAAGCCTGGAATTCAGGCCGCTCGCCAAGTGAGAGGAAGCCAGGGTATCGAAGCAACCGGGCTTCGAGCAGCGGCGTTTGATACAAAACACCGGCCAGGTCCGCTGTGTCATAAAAGGATTTTTCAAGCGAATCCACAGCCCGTGCCACACGGGACATTCCGGTGCTTTGCAAATCACGTCCGAGCTGGTTCACGATGCGCATCGTGCGCGGGTCGTTGTCGGACGACGACATTTGCAGTGTGCAATAGCTGATGGCGTATATCAGGAACGAGATCAAAACCATGTAAGCGACTCCGTTCAGCAAACCCACGCACACACCGAGGCGTGCATTCAGCCGCTCCCATAGCGCGAGCCGTAAATCACCCGCCTTGTATTTGTAATAAACGTCCACCTTCGCGTGAACGATCTGGCCAATCACCTTGAAGATGATGCTGATGATGACGAAGCCGATGATTACAGGCAGCACCCAAAGGAGGATCGGATTTTGCATTCCAAAAATGGCGAACACGGGTTTGACGAGTTTTCCCACCAGACCCGCCAGAAGCACGCCGAACAGAATCCCCAAAAACGAGATGCTCATCCTGATGGCTCCCTGCTGAAAACCCACGGCGGCGAGAATGCAGAGCAAGATGATTGCGAGCAGCCAGATTGTCATGAAGCCAAGTTAAGAACCGTTGAAGTCAAAAGCACGAACAAATTTGCAACAATCAAAATCAAAACTGCGCAGGCAAGGAGTCACAAGGGGCTGTCGCGGCAATCGTCTGAAGTTTTCAAAGCACCGATTGCAAAACCGTGTCAACCCGTTTCAATTTTGCCCCGCTGCTCAAATCTCAACAACTTGGGCAGGGGACAGATTGTGTCCCCCAAATATGCTGTATCGCACGGTTTATTTTTCGTTGCTTCTCCATTTGAACGGGCTTTAAGTGTGCAAAAGCACCCGGGAAAATAAATGACACGCGAACGGCTTGTCTTGCATAGGCACGCTGGTTGCAGTAAGTGAAGGACGAACGAAAGTTAATTGCGAGTAGTAAAACCAACCTGACTGGTTCAAATCGAAGAGTTATGAAAAACCCCTCCTCATTCATCAAATACACAACGCGACTGGCTGCGGCTCTGGCTGTGGCATTTTCAGTCCGTACGGCAACCTCTCAAACCCAGATCTTTTCGGAGAATTTTGATACCGATCATTCTCTCGACAACACATGGGTGACCAACAGTGCCGGTGGTTACAATCCGGTGGACATTTACTTTGATTACAGCACGGTTGGCATCCCATCCGCGCCCAACTCCACTGGCGGCACCACCCGCGGGTTGAAACTTCAGGCAAACCTTGACCCGTTGGTTCAAGTATTCCCGTCAGGTTCGAGCATGTCTCCCGCTGGTTTCTCGATCAGTGACAATTTTGAGATGCGTTGGGATTGGTGGCTCAATTTCAATGGCGGGTTGGGTACCGGCGGGTTGAATGGTGGCGGTGCTGGTTCAACCCAGATTGGTGGCGCCGGTTTTGGCACGGCAGGAACCGTGGCGCAACGCCCCACGGTGATAGATTGTATTTTCATCGGTGCCAGCGGTGACGGTGCTGGCACAACGGGTGATTACCGGGTTTACTCGCCAGCTTTCACTGCAAGCTTGCAAGATGCGAGCGGTGTTTATGCGGCTGGAACATCTGGATCTCGTAATAACACACATGCGTATTACCAGCCGACTTTCCCTCCAGTTTCGGCACCCTCTGCACAGTTGACCCTCTACCCGCAGCAGTCTGGGCAAACACAAGGTGGTTCTGCGGGAATGAAATGGCATGACATTTCACTCAAAAAGGTGGCCAACATCATCACTTACTCCATTGATGGTTTGTTGATTGCCACGATTGATGCAACAACCAACGGCACGCTTGGTGGAGCAAACATTGTGTTCGGTCAGTTTGACATCAACACCGCGGCATCAACCGACCCCAACGCCACAAATCTGGCGTTCAGCCTCGTTGACAACCTCCGTATCACCAACTTCCCGAATGTTGTCACTGTCAGCGCCACAACCCCAGGCGCGGCGGAAGCGGGTCCTGCATCAGGTGTGTTTACAATCACCCGCACGTCGTCTGGAGCTCCCGTAACAGTAAACTACTCAGTCGGTGGCACGGCAGGCAACGGCACGGATTACACAAACGCATTGGGTGGAGCCTTGTCAGGCACCGTGACGTTCGGCGCAACTGAAACTTCAACGAACATTACAATTGTTCCTGTGGATGATTCCACAGCTGAACCGAGCGAAACAATCATCCTGAGCATTCTTCCTGGAGTTGGGTACATCGGCGCAGGCGGGGCTACAGTAGTCATTGCTGACAATGAACCGACAACTCTCTCAATCACAAATGTCTCATCGCAGGTGTATGAGCGCACGAATGATTATGGTACTTTCCAAATCACGGCGCTGGGTGAAACCAATTACGCATCGCCGCTTACAGTGGATATCTCCTTCGCATCTGGTTCAGCAGTGCTCGACACCGATTTTTATACGAACGCTCCTGTGACGCTGGATCCGGGCCAGCAGTTAGTCACTTTCAAAGCCAATCCGGTAGTGGACGGTACTTATGAAGGCAATGAAACCATAGCAGTCACTCTTTTGTCAGGTGTTGGCTATGTTGTTGGCTCGCAAAGTTCGGCATCTCTCAAACTGGTTGATGCGGATTCTCCGCCTGAAACAGTACTTTTCTCCGACAACTTGGACGCGGATACCTCTGCGAGTTGGACAGTCCAATCTAGTGATGCCGATTATTCGGCGACATTTGCCTTCGATTACGGCGGCCAAAGCATTCCTTCCGCGCCGCACTCAACAGGCGGAAGCACCATCGGCCTCTTCATGACTGCAAACAAGGACATCACTGGTTCAGCCGCTGCCGTGAATCTCTACCCGAACGGCCAAAGCTTCAGTGGAAATCACGCGCTGCGATTCGACATGTTCCTGAATGCAATTCTGCCAGGTTCAACAGCCACGGAATATGCGCTTGCAGGCATCAACCACACGGGAACAAAGACCAATTGGTTCCGTAACAGCCCGGGTGGCGTCCCTGCGGGCTTCGCCTTCTTTGATGGTGTATTTGTCGGCATTGAGGCAGACGGTGGAGCACTGGGCGATTATGCAGCTTATGGGGCACCCACAACGGCTGGAAGCAATCCAACTTCACTTAACAGTCGCTCGGCATCTTCCATGACGTCGTTTCTCAAGAGCCCGCCATGGGGTGTTGTTGGTGTCCCGGCAAACGACATCGCCGACGGAACACCAATTTGGGCCGATGTTGAAGTCGCTCAAGTCGGCAATATCGTGACGTTGTCCATCAACCATACGACTGTGTTCAGCCTGACAAACAACACTGGAAGCACTTCTGGAAACATCATGATTGGCTATGACGATGCGTATGATTCAATTGGCAACAACCAGTCATACGTGGTCATTGACAACGTCAGAGTGATCAGTCTGGCAGCGCCTGTGATCACGGCCATCAACATCGTCGGGCCGAATGTTCAGGTTGATTTTACTGCCAATGCTGGCGATGTGGTGTCGCAGTTCGTTCTGCAGTCCGCGTCGTCTGTCTCCGGACCTTACACGGACACCAGTTCAACGATTACCTCGCCAAGCGCTGGTAATTTCCGCGCAACCAAGGCTTACAACCCGCTCAGCACCGAGACGTATTACCGGGTGAGACGGGCATATTAAGCTCTGTTGAATCTCAAGTCGTGGAGGCATCCGCCGATCGGCGGATGCCTCTTGCCCGAGCGAACTGAGTCCCGCCCGCTGTTGTGGCAATTGACAGGCGGTGATTTCTGGTCTTGGATATAAATTATGAAAGTGATGAAACCGGTTCTGTGTAAGCAGGCGAGATATGCATGTCGCTTGATTCGCGGATTTACCCTGATTGAATTGCTGGTTGTGATTGCCATCATCGCAATTCTTGCGGCAATGCTGTTGCCGGCCCTGAGCAAGGCGAAGATGCGCGCCCACAAAATCTCGTGCTTGAACAATGAAAAGCAGATGGGCCTTGGCAGCCAGATGTACGCGGAGGATGACAACAAAAATGCGTTGAGCGGCGCAGCCACCTATGCAGACGACGACATGAACTGGCTGTATCCCAATTACATCGCCAACCTGAAAAGCTTCGTCTGCCCTGCTACGAAGAACCAGGTCACAAACGATTTTGTAAATCTGTTGCCGGGTGACGCTGGCCCGTTGGGAGTGGGAAGTTCGGGTGTTCAACTCTACTCGGAGCGGATGCATGGGAATTCACGCTACGTAAAAGGACTCCTCAACAACGCGGATGGAAGAAATGCCGCAGGCTATGCAAACCCGGTGGGATCCTCCCCCGCCAACCCGGGCGGCGGCACCAGCTATGAGGTGGCAGGCTACTTATGCGGAGGCAGTCCGACAACCACGGTTACGCCAACCTTCAACGTTCGCAAAACTCAGCAGACAGTCGTTTCTCACATCTATGTGACCCCCCAGGGCGGAACGAAATACACCTATTTCAGGGATGGTCGTCGCGCAAGCCCATCTGAAGTCTGGATCATTTACGATGCGGATGATGCTGCGGGTGGCGATCGCCCCAACGAGGATTTCCCTGATGCCGGTGACAATCACGGTGCAGATGGCGCGAACATAGTTTTCGCTGACGGTCATGCGGAGTGGATCTCACGCAAAAAATATGTTGGCAGCTTTATTTTGGGAACAGACGAGGTGCATGGCCTGGCCACAACACAGTAAAAAAATCGCAAACAATTCCTGCCCGGGAAATTGGACGGATATGACATGAAAATTTCGGTGAACCAAACGACGCGACTTCTCAAACGCAACAATCCTCGTCTTGCATTTACTTTGATCGAACTGCTGGTTGTCATCGCAATCATTGCAATTCTGGCGGCAATGCTTCTACCGGCTCTCTCCAAAGCCAAGGTGCGGGCCTGTGGTATTCATTGCATGAACAATTTGAAGCAATTGCAACTGGCTCACATCATGTACACCGGCGACAACAATGAAAACCTCGTTCCAAATTATGGCGGGTTTTCAGCAAATTTGACCAGTTGGGTGACTGGCTGGCTTGACTGGACCACAAGCAGCGTCAACACCAACCAACAATATCTGTTGGACGGCGCGCTTGGTTCGTACATGGCAAAGTCTTTGAACAGCTATAAATGTTGTGCTGATACGAAATCAAGTGCTGCCGGGCCCAGAGTCCGGAGTTATTCAATGAACGGGCATGTGGGGGATTATGCCAAAACGATGCACAACGGATATGGAAACACACAATATCGTTTGTTCACCAAAGCGTCGCATTTTGTCAAACCTGGCCCCGCGATGACATGGGTGTTGATTGACGAACATCCGGACGGCATAAACGACGGTTTGTTTGGTATGAATATGCCCAACAATGTTGCGCTTTGGCCGGCTGGTTACAGGCAATGGGATGATGTGCCGGGTTCGACACATAATGGAGCGTGCGGTTTGTCATTCGCCGATGGCCATTCTGAAATAAAGAAATGGATCGAGAGCACAACAAAACCTCCAATTACAGGTACCCGCTCCACTGCGGGAGGTCCTGGGACCGGAGCTGGTTTTACATACACATCACCCAAGGATCACAATTGGTTGATGGAGCGGACAACAGGGCCGAACTGACCTCGCTTCTTGCCCAAGTCTGCTCGGCTTCGCTATTTTCCGAACAGTAGTTTCGCTCCCACCAAAATGATGAAGCCGCCGAAGGCTCGTTTCAGGTTGTCTGCGTGGATGTATGTGGTCAGCCACGCGCCGAGATAGCTTCCCGCCACCGCCAGTGGCGCAAGAGCCACTGCCGTTCGCCAGTCAATGTTTCCCTGCTGCGCGTGCTTCCACGACCCCATGAGTGCCGTAGGGATGATCACCACCAGTGACGTGCCGATGGCTTGTTTGATGTCCCGAATCGGCGGGCTCAGGAGCAGTACCATCGCCGGCACCATCACGATACCGCCGCCCACGCCGAAGAGTCCGCTGGTCACACCGCTCACCAGCCCGATCATTGCCGCAATCAAAAAGTGCATTGCCGCTTAATGCCCGGAACGCCAGACTCTGACAAGAATGGTTTTGAGAAATGAAACCGCTGGAGAGCTGCGCCGATGAAAACCCCGTTTCGCGGCTTCAGCGCCATCCTATACAAGGAGTTTCTCGTCGTGCTGCGCGACCCGTTCACGTTGTTCTTCATGATGTTCCCGCCGCTGGTGGAAATGATCGCGTTCGGTTACGCACTGGACACGGATGTGAAGAATATGCGGACCATCGTTCTCGATGAAGATCGCACGACCGAGAGCCGCGAACTGGTCAAACAATTTGAGAACACGGGCACGTTCCGCGTGGTCGGTGAAGCACGCAGTGTGACCGAACTTGCCAATCTCATCCGCCGAGGCAGGGCCTATGTGGGCATCCAGATCCCGCCGGAGTTCACGCGCGATCTGCGCGGAGGGCGCAGCGCAAAGTTGCAGGTGCTGATTGATGGCTCAAACTCCACCATCGCATCCTCCGCTCTGAACACGTCGTTGAACGTTGGTTTCCGCAACGGCCTGCTTGCGATGTCTGAGCGGTTCGGCTTGCGTGAGCTTCCCGTCGAGGTGCGCCCGCAGATCCTTTACAACCCCGAGATGCGTAGTCCGAACTTTTTTCTGCCCGGTGTCATCGGCATCGTGCTGCAAATCGCCACCACGTTCGCCACGGCCATGTCGCTGGTCCGCGAACGCGAGCGCGGCACTTTGGAACAATTGATGGTCAGTCCGCTGTCACGCTGGGGATTGATGCTCGGAAAACTTGTTCCGTACCTGGTCATCGGCATGATGATGGGGGCGTTTCTGTTCATTGTCATGCGTTGGGTGTTTCATGTGCCAATAGCTGGAGATGTCGGAGCGCTCATGGTCGGAACGTTGCTCTACGTGTTTTGTCTGTTGAGCCTCGGCCTTCTCATTTCGACGCGCGCGGAAAACCAGATGCAGGCGTTGCAGATGAGCATGATGTTCATCCTGCCGAGCGTCTTTTTCTCGGGATTCATTTTTCCGCGTGAAACCATGCCCCAGATCTTTTACGCCATCAGCACCGCGATTCCCGCGACTTACTACATCGAACTCGAGCGCGCATTGATCCTGCGCGGGGCGGGCCTTGGCGATTTCTGGTTCAATCTGGTGATGCTCGCGGCCATGGGCGCGGGGTTGTTCGCCTTCTGTGTTCTGCGTTTCAGAAAAAAACTGGCGTGATAGAATGACAGGGCCCATTCCAAAACTTCGCACCGTGCTCTGGCGCGGCTGGCGACGACGTTGCCCGCACTGCGGAGAGGGGAAAATCTACGCGGGTTGGATCAAGCTTCGCGAAAGCTGCCCGCACTGCGCGCTCAAATTTCTCGCCGACCAGGGAGATCTGTGGGCGTTTCTCGTGTTGATAGACCGCGCGTTGTTCCTGTTTCCGTTCGTTGTGCTGATTTATTTCAGGCTGAACAACCCGTCGTCGTGGTGGTTTTATATCTCATCCGGCACGTTGCTCTTCGGGCTTGTTTACACACTGCCGCATCGCAACGGCATGGGGCTGGGTCTTGATTATCTGGCCCGCCGCAATTGGGGTGATCTTGCCGGGCCTGAAATCCCGGACAAAACCGACAATGGAACGAGTCCGCAAGAATAACCGGTCACGCGGAAATCCGCCCTCTGTTACAAGACTGGAGCGTCGCGCTGCGGCCCTGCGCGAATCTGTCGCGTTGTCTCAAAAAGACAAACCAGAGGCCCGCAATGCAGTGCGTCTCAGGCTGCGTGTCTCTTTGGCGGCGGAAAAGCAAATCCGCGCCGGCCATCCATGGGTCTTCGACGAGAGTGTGCGCGAGCAAAATCGCAAAGGCTCGACCGGCGAACTCGCCGTCATTTTCGACCGCGCCGACACATTTCTGGCCGTGGGCTTTTACGATCCTGATTCGCCGATCCGCGTCCGTGTCCTGCACGCCGGCAAGCCGTTGACGGTTGACACGCAATTCTGGCGATTGCGATTGGAGGCGGCGGTGAGGCGACGCTCGGGTTTGTTTGACGCAGACACCACGGGATGTCGCCTCATCAACGGCGAGAGCGATGGCTGGCCCGGGCTTGTGCTGGATCGCTACGACACGACGCTCGTGCTGAAGATTTACACGCCGGCCTGGCTGGAGCGGTTGGAGGAAATCACGACCCTGATTCGCGAGCGGCTGTCCCCGGCAAGGATTGTTCTGCGCATCAGCCGCAACACACAACGCCAGTCTCCAGCGCGGCGTGATGGCGATGTGCTGTTTCAGGAGCGCGATGATTTGAAGGCGGGCGCAGCGGTTGTCTTTAGAGAACACGGCATCCGGTTCGAGGCCGACGTTTGGCGCGGGCAGAAGACGGGTTTTTTTCTGGATCAGCGGGATAATAGGCGGCTTGTGGAATCTCTGGCGCGCGGAAGACCTGTGTTGAATGCGTTCAGTTTTTCGGGAGGCTTCTCGCTCTACGCCGCGCGCGGTGGTGCAAAGTCCGTGACTGATCTGGACATCAGCGCACATGCTTTGGAATCCGCCCGGCGGAATTTCAGGTTGAACGCGGACGACCTGGACATCGCCCGCTGTCCGCGCGAGCAGGTTCAGGCCGATGCCTTCGAGTGGCTGGCTGGAAATGTGGAGAGACGATTCGGTCTTGTTGTGCTTGATCCTCCATCGCTCGCGAAGCGCGAGTCCGAGCGAGCCGGGGCGATTCGTGCTTACGGCAAACTGGCGGATTCGGGCATCAGTCATCTGTCCCGTGGCGGAGTCCTGGTGGCGTGTTCGTGTTCTGCACACGTCAGCGCGGAGGAATTCTTCAATGCAGTCAGGCAAAGCGCCGCACGCGCGGGCCGCAAATTCACCGAGCTGCAAACCACCGCCCATGCGCCGGATCATCCGGCGACTTTTCCCGAGGCCGGATATTTGAAAGGAATCTTCCTGCGGTTTGATTGATTTGCTTTTCAATCGAGCCCTGCACTTCCCGCTTTCCTGAGCCCCAGATTCTTCTATCGTCTTTGCCGCGATGTTTTCAGAAATCAAATCAGTCCACTTTGTCGGCATCGGTGGAACGGCGATGGCTTCGGCGGCGGCGGCGATGTTGGAAAAAGGATACAGCGTCACCGGCTCGGACACCAACGTCTATGAACCGATGGCGTCATTCCTTGCGAGCCGGAAGATCGCGGTGATGAACGGTTACGCGGAAGCCAACCTTTCGCACAAACCCGACCTCGTGGTCATCGGTAACGCCATCTCCCGCGGCAACCCGGAGGGGGAATACTGTCTCGACCACAAACTCAGGTTTTGTTCGCTGCCGGATTTGTTGCGCGAGTTTTTCATCCGCGGGAAACGCTGCCTTGTCGTCAGCGGCACGCACGGCAAGACGACGACGACCTCGCTGTTGACCTGGGTGTTCGAACACAACGGATTGAACCCGGGGTATCTCATCGGTGGCATTCCGAACAACCTTTCCCAGGGCGCGCGGTTCACGGACAGCGAGTGGTTCATCATCGAGGGGGACGAGTATGACACGGCCTTTTTCGACAAGCGCAGCAAGTTCATTCACTATCTGCCCGAGGTCGCCATCATCAACAATCTTGAGTTCGATCACGCGGACATTTTTCCCGATCTGGCTGCGGTGCAGAGGACGTTTTCGCATTTCATCCGGCTTGTGCCACGCAACGGGCTGTTGCTCGGCAACGGTGATGATCCGAATCTTGCGCCGTTGTTGAACGTGAACTTTTGCCCCGTAAAACGTTTTGGCCTCGGCGAGCAGAACGCCGTGCGAGCCATGAACGTGCGCCTTGGCCCGTCGGCGAGCGAGTTCGAGATTCCGAGCGCGAAGTTCCACCTCAACCTCACGGGCGAGTTCAACGTGCGCAACGCGCTGGCGGTGGTGGCGGCGGCGAAGCATTGCGGGCTGACGAACAAACAGATTCAGTCCGCGTTCGACACGTTCACGGGAATCAAGCGCCGCATGGAGGTGCGTGGCATTGCGGGCGGGGTGACGGTGATTGACGACTTTGGCCATCATCCGACAGCCATT
>CAZFNB010000002.1:0-16294 GCA_964520235.1 uncultured Bifidobacterium sp.
GTTTGAGAATACAAGAAGAGCGTGGAACCACAACAGCAAGGGTGTTGAAGACTTGTGAAATATGGTGCCGGCAGTCGGAGCGATCTCCTGCCTGCATTTGCTACATTGAAAAGATTTCCTTCCAGACCTAATGGAATATATCCCACCGCATGAACACCTTCTTTTGTGAAGCGAATCGAAGATGAATTCGAGGCAGGCTTTGCTTGTAGGGAAATGCTTGTGAAGCTCTCGGACTCCGTATTTGGTTGCTCTAGCCATGTATTCATTTTACCAACAAATTAGGGTGTGCGGGGATATGCCCCGATAACCAAGAACAGGTCACTGGATTCTGCCATGCGCGAATTTTAGGTTATACCCGTTAAAACCCGTCTAACCCGTCCGCACTGACGAACATTGTGCGGTAGCACTGTGGCCGTCGGTGCGCTCCCTTCCAGCGGTCAAAGTCTTGGATGTTCGCGTGACCAAGGCGCGGGGTAAGGGGGTGCGCCGGGGCACGAGAAGCGTCCAAGTCTTTGACCGCTCACCCGTCTAAACTCGTTCCCTAACTCGTGGTAAACTCGTCCTAAAGGACATGTCCTTTACCTCGTAGCTAACCCGTCCGTGGGGGGAACTCGTGGGGAGCGTGAGCGACGAGGGAGGTTTTGGCGAGCGCGGCATCCACTGACACATGTCAGCCGCCGCGCGAGCCATAAACCGACCGAAGTCGGGGGTGAAGCGAAGCAAGCCAACCGCAATGAAACCATTGCAGGAACAGGCTCAAATGAAATCATTACCCCTCCCCGCAGTGGGGAAGGGTGTGGGGATACCCTGAAGTTCAACTCCCACTGCCTCCAGACGAGGCTTGTCCCTGAAAGAAAGTTCGAGCAGTGTCGTATAGACACACCATTCCACCAGTTGGAGTTGTTTGCTCCGACGTGTTTATGAATTACAAAAAGCGCCCCCCTCAGGTCGCTTGTGTGTCAGTGAAGCAGCTTGTGCTTCAATTCCTGTCCCGGCACATCTGTCGGCCACTTACCCGAACAGCGAAGTTCAAATCATGTGACAAAACATCGCGTCCCGAAGCTTTGGCTCGAACCATGTGCTTTTGGGGGGCATGATGCCGCCGGCATCGGCTATGGCCATCAAATCCTCGATGCTCGTGGGAAACATGCTGAAGGCGCAGGCGTATTCGCCATCATCCACCAGTTTTTCCAGCTCTGCCGTGCCGCGAATACCACCGACAAAGTTGATGCGTTTGCTCGTACGCGGATCATCAATGCCGAACAGCGGCGCGAGCACGTGCTTTTGCAACAATGTCACGTCCAGCTTTTCAATCGGGTCGTTTGTGGTGGTGAATTGCGGCCGGAATGTGAGTGTATGCCAGCGTCCTTTCAGGAACAGGCCGAGTTCGTGCGCGGCGGCAGGCCGGGGCGCGCCGTTTGATTTGATCTCAAAGATCGCCGCCAATCTCTGCAACAGCGCATCGGGGTTTAACCCGTTCAAATCTTTCAACACGCGGTTGTAAGGCAGGATCTGCATCTGATTGTGCGGGAAAATGACGGTGAGGAACTGCCCGCTGTGGCCTGCACCTTTGCGCGATTGATAAACGCGTCCGGCTGCCGCACTGCGATGATGACCGTCGGCGATGTAGAGGAACGGAATATTCGCGAACTGTTCAGCGATAAACTTGATTCCTTCTGCATCACCCACCGTCCATGATGTGTGACGCACACCGTCCTTGCCGGTAAAATCCACATCCGGTTTCCCGGCGACACGCCTGGCGATGAATGCATCTAACTCGGTGACGGCGCGATAAGTCAAAAAAACCGGGCCGGTCTGGGAATTGAGCGTCTCGATGTGGCGCACGCGGTCGTCTTCCTTGTCCGGGCGGGTGAACTCGTGCTTCTTGATGATGTTTTTGAGGTATTCCTCGCAACTTGCCGCCGCCACCAACCCGACCTGTGAATGCGCGCCCATGATCTGGCGGTACAGATAAAAGCACGGTTGAGCATCCTGTCTCAACGCGCCCTGCTGGATCAGCCTCTGAAAATTTTCAGCGCCCTTGGCGTAAACCTGCGGCGAATACAGATCCGTGCCCGGCGGCAGATCAATCTCCGGTTTGCTGACATGGAGGAAACTCCACGGGTTGCCGGCAGCCATCCCGCGCGCTTCCTCGGACGACATCACGTCATAGGGCAGTTCGCAGATTTGCGCGGCCAGTTCGGGCTTGGGTCGCAGTGCGGCAAAGGGTTTCAACGTCGCCATAAAACGCGGGAAAATACGCAGCCGCGAATACGAACGCACGCAGAAATTATTTTGCGGATCACTTTGCGCTTTCGCTCGCGGCGCGCGGCGTGTTTGATTCAGCCCAATGACTGGCGCAATCCTCAATGCAATTGGCATCATCGTCGGTGGAATCATCGGCCTGGTGCGTCCGTCGCCGCTTTCTGCGCAGACGCAGACATTCTTCAAGGCGTTGCTCGGCGCGCTGGTGATTTTCTCCGGATTGCGGCTGACCTGGGTGAGCGTGGGCGGGACTTTCGGCGGCACGATCAAACAACTGTTCATCGCCATGCTCGCCCTCATTCTCGGGCGGCTGGTCGGGAAATTGTTGCACATCCAGCAAGGCTCGAATCACCTCGGTCATTACGCGCGCAAACTCATCGAGGGCCATCGTGCGAATGATCCGCATCGTTTCAGCAACGGCCTGACGGTTTGCGCCGTGCTCTTTTGCGCCGCACCGCTGGGGATTCTTGGGGCCATTCAGGACGGATTGCCCGTCGAATCCGGCGGCAACGGTTGCTGGCAGGTGCTGGCGACCAAGGCGTTGATGGACGCGCTGGCCACGATGGGTTTTGTGGCGATGTTCGGTGTCGGCGCAATTTTTTCCGCGCTGCCGGTTTTCATTTTCCAGGGAATCATCACGATGGCGTGCGCCATTTATCTCGAACCGTTCCTGCGTTCACAAGGATTGCTGGATTCCGTGAACGCCACAGGCGGCCTGCTCGTGTGCATGGTGAGCGTGGTGATTTTTGAGATACGCCGCGTGGAACTCGCGGATTACCTGCCGGCGCTCGCCGTCGCACAGCTCATCACCTGGATTTGGAAATAATTTCGTGAACGTCCAAAGCGTCCCTGTTTAACATTTTGCCATGCCGATCTACGAGTTTGCCTGTCCGAAGTGCCGGAGGATTTTCAGCTTCCTGTCGAAGCGCGTGAATCCGGGGCGCACGCCGGTTTGTCCGAAGTGCGGAAACAAGAAATTGAAAAAAGAGGTCAGTCAATTCGCCATGACGCGCGGTTTGAATGAACCTTCCGCTCCCACAGGCGATGAAGGCGGCCCGCCAATGCCCGATCTGGACGACCCGCGTGTGGAACGCGCCATGATGGAAATGGAGCGCGACATGGCGCACATGGACGAAAACAATCCAAAGCACATGGCGCAAATGATGAAGAAGATGAAAGACCTCATGCCACCCGGTTCGATGCCGAAGGAACTGGACACCGCCATCAAACGTCTCGAAGCCGGTGAAGACCCGGAAAAGATCGAGGCCGACATGGGCGATGTGCTCGGCGATTTCATGGGCGGGCACGAAGGCGGCGCAGGCGGCGGTTACACGAAGGACGGCGGGCTTTATGATTACTGATCCCCTCCAGCCCATCCCGTCTTGCGGGATGAACTCATCGAGATCGGGGGGGCTTCCACCCGCTTCGTTGTCCATGGCAGTGGACGTTAGTCCGCTCAAACTTCTACGACACGCGCGTATGAAAGCAGCCGGGCTTGGAATAAGCCGACTCACGTCGGCTGCTACAAGGCTGTGGACCGACGTGCTAGATCGCGCCACGAACGAAATCGCCAGCAACAGCAAGCTCGGCATCGAGGCGACGAAGAAAATTTCGGACGAAGGCTTCAAACGCCCCTGGCCGCCGCTGATCAAGATGGATGACAGCGTGAAGGCGAATGTGGGGAAAATGCTCAATTCGAGTCGCAAACGAGAATTATGAAATTCCATCAAACAATCGTTGGCTTGTTGTTGTTCGTGCAAACGTTTTCGACTTTGCCAACTCTCGCTGGAGGTCGCGTTGTTCAGGTTGGTGAAATGCAATGGGATGAGCTCAAAGAATTCTCGGAAGGACTGGCAGGCGTGTCCAAAGATGGTCAATGGGGATTCGTAGACGCTCATGGCAAGCTCGTCATCAATCTTCAAAGCGGTTGGAAATATGCGTTCCCGTTTGAAGATGGTCTGGCACAGGTCGATGTGGGCGGAGCTAACTCCGATTTCGTGGACAAATCGGGTCAAACAATCGTTAGAAAGGGGCAGAGCGATACGAATGACATTGCTTGGCCTTGTATGATCAGTCCTTTCCCGAATCTGAGGTTTTCGTATGGGCTGATTCCAGTTCGAAACAAGATTGGGAAGTGGGGCTTTATGAACCGGGATGGCAGGCTGGTTGTTCCGCCTCAATGGCATCAGGTGCTCGATTTTCACGAGGGACTTGCGATGGTCAGTAACTATTATCCGTCCAACCGGACGTACGAGTTTGGATTCGTTAACACAAACGGTCATCTGGAAATATCGTTACGGTGGGGCAGAGCATTGTCTTTTTCCGAAGGCTTGGCCGCAGTATCGAGCAATGGCTTGTGGGGATTTATTGACAAGTCGGGTCGAATGGTCATTCCCCCGCTGTGGGAGGCATGTGAATCGTTTCGCGACGGGATTTCTGTGGTTTACAAATCAAACAGATTTGGCGTGATTGACCTGACTGGAAAGGCAACCGTCGAACTAGAATGCACTGGATTTGGGTTGGATAATCCCGTTGTAGTATACAAACAGGGCAAAAAGGGAATCATTGATCGAACCGGCCATGTCGCTGGAGGACGTTGGTGGGATTCCGTGAAGAGTCCGCGTCCTCGTACGATGAAAGAGGGCCGCGACTCCAATTGCCGTGACTCGGCAGAGCACCGCCCGAAGGCCGCCGACGATTACACTGTCAAGGTCGAGAGGGACAAGAAATGGGGCTTGGTGGACATCAACGGCAAAATTGTTGTCGAACCAATATGGGAAGATGTTGGCTTTTGGGAAGGCGGTTTCGTGTCCGTAAAGCAAGATGGAAGATGGGGTCTTCTCGACCGTTCTGGAAAATTCGTGGTTCAACCTCGCTGGGAAGCTGTCAATTCTCCTGCCATGACGGGGAGAATTGTTACCGCAAAGGAAAATGGAAAGTGGGGATTATTCGATACTTCAGGGCGTGTCGTGGCCAAACCACAATGGGATGCTGTGTCGGCTTTTTCCGAAGGCTTGGCAGCGGTGCGCATCGACACCAAATGGGGGTTGATTGACGACGTCGGCAGAACAATCTCTCCTGTAAAATGGGATTGGGCTGAAGCGCCCAGGGACAATTTGATTCGAGTTTGTGAAGGTCAGAGTTGGAGGCTGATGCGCGTTGAAAGATACTGACTGGCAGTCCAACGAGGCCGTGCCACTTACCGGGTTCATGTTGCAGATGCAACAAAAGGTTGTCATGGGTTAGGCGCGGTGGAGCGTGCGTCCGTCTTCGCCTGGCTACAGCAAGACAGGCAGTTGCCGGCTAGCGTCCCGGAACACTTCCACCCGCCGCTGCCAAATCTGCTGCCTCACTTGATCAGAAAATGGAATCCGGTCTGACCGCAGTGAATCGGCTTGCATCGCCGTCAGTCTGGCTTCCCGCTCTGAAGTTTCTCTGGCGCTCGGCGAACGGATTTTGGAACTTACTGCGTGGCCCACATCCACGAAAAAATTGATTTCACCGTCGCCATCTTTGTCGTCCACGGCGGCAGGGTCTTGCTCATACATCATCGCAAACTCGACAAATGGCTGCCGCTCGGCGGACACATCGAACTGGATGAAGACCCGGAGATCGCCGCGTTGCGCGAAGCGAAGGAGGAAAGCGGCCTCGACGTGGAACTCATCGGCGAACGCCCGCCCACGACCGAGCCGGGCACGCGCGCGCTCATCAACCCGCGCTTTCTTGACATCCACCGCATCAACGACACGCACGAACACATCGGCATGATTTATTGGGCGCGGCCCAAGAACAGCGGCGCGCACGGAGTGACGCGCCCTACCGCGGCACTCGCCGCCGGGGAACATCACGACATCCGCTGGTGCTCGATGGAAGATCTGGACACACTGCAGCCGCCGATGTCCAACGCCGTGAAATGGTATTGCCGCAAAGCCATCGAGGAAATATCCCGATGACTCATCGCCAGCTCAAGGCCGGTTACTTCACGCTCGCCGCGCTCAACACGCTCGCGTCGTCGTATTATCTCAATTACCTGTTTTTCTTTCTGCGCGACCGCTTCGGCTTTGGGAACAAGGAAAACCTCTGTGTCTCCGCGCTGCACGGGTTCGTTTACATTTTCGCCGCCGTGCAATGCGGAAAATTCGCCCAACGTCGCGGCCCCTTGACGAGTTTGAAAATCGGCTTCCCATGCCTCGCGCTGGTGATGATTGCCGCGGGGTTGTGGGACAGCGTGGCGGGGCAGATCGTGACCGTGGCTGCGTTCAGTGTGGTGCTGCTGTTCACCTGGCCCGCGCTTGAATCGCTCGTCAGCGAGCGCGAATCACAAAGCGGCGTGCTCCGGATGGTCGGCATCTACAACTGCACCTGGGCCGGCGCGGCAGCCTTCGCATATTTCACCGGAGGAAAACTCTACGATGCCTTTGGCCGGAACGCTGTATTCTGGCTGCCGGCGGGAATTTTCCTGGCGGAATTCCTGATCGCACTCTGGCTGGCTGGCTGTCATGACAAGGTGCTGGCCGTCACGCCCCGGCCCGTGAAAGAATCGCACCACGCGCCTGAAGCCGTCGCCGCGCAACAATCCCTCAGCCCGAAAGCCTTTCTCAAGATGGCATGGCTTGCCAATCCCTTCGCCTACATCGCCATCATCACGCTGCTCGCAGTCATGCCGGGCATTGCGGAGAAGCTCGCGCTGTCGCCGACCAGGGTGGGTTTGTTCTGCTCCGTATGGTTCTTCGGACGGTTTGGCGCGTTCGCACTGCTTTGGAAATGGCCCGGCTGGCATTACCGCTTCCGCTGGCTGGCCGGCGCGTTCGTGCTGTTGATCGGAAGTTTTGCTGCGATCCTTCTGGCCCGTGAACTCTGGATCGTCGTGGCGGCGCAGATTTTTCTCGGGCTGGCAACGGGTGTGATCTATTACTCCTCGCTTTTTTATTCCATGGACGTTGGCGAGGCCAGCAGTGAACACGGCGGTTTGCACGAGGCGTTCATCGGCCTCGGCATTTTTCTCGGCCCGGCTGCCGGAGCGACGGCATTGCACTTTGCACCAACAAACCCAAATGCAGGAACATGGGCTGTCTCGACTTTGTTGGGAATGGGCTTGTGCGGTTTGTTCTGGTTGCGACGGCCGTCCGGGAAGTGAATTCAGCAGCGCGGGAAAGGCTTGCGCGTTCTTTTACCTCATCGGGTGATTGAATCCGGGGTTGCCAACCGCTTGAATGTCCGCCATCGAATATGAAACCATTCTGGCAAGGCGTTTTTCCCGCCGTAACCACCCAACTCAAGCGCGATCAATCCCTCGACCTCGCCGCCACCGCGCGGCACATCGAAGTGCTCATTGAGAGCGGCGTCACCGGCATCGTCGTCTGCGGGTCGCTGGGCGAAAACCAGGCGCTGGACCGCGATGAAAAACAGCGCGTGGTCGCCTGCGCGATTGAAGCTGCTGCCGACCGCGTGCCGATTCTCAGCGGCGTCGCCGAACCCAGCACCAGTCTCGCGATTCGTTACGTGCGCGACGTGGAAGAACTCGGCGCTGCTGGCGTCATGCTCATGCCCGCCATGCTTTACAAGGGCGATCCGCGCGAGACGCTTACGCATTTCCGCACTGTGGCCAAGTCAACGGATTTGCCGATCATGATCTACAACAACCCGCTCAGTTACGCGAACGACATCACGCCCGAGATGTTCGCGCAACTGGCTGATCAGAAAAATTTCGTCGCGCTCAAGGAAAGTTCCGGCGACGTGCGCCGCATCACGGATTTGCACAACACGGTCGGTGGGCGCTACGCGATTTTCACCGGCGTGGATGATCTGGCGCTCGAAGCGAGCATCCTCGGGATTGATGGCTGGGTGGCGGGCAGCGGCATCGCGTTTCCGGCGGAGAATCAATACTTCTGGGAACTCACGCGCCGCGGCGAGTGGGATAAGGCGCGCGAAATCTATCGCTGGTTCACGCCCTTGCTGCATCTGGATACGAACGTGAAGTTCGTGCAATACATCAAACTCGCCGTGCAGGAATGTGGCCTTGGCTCGGAATGGGTGCGCGCGCCGCGTCTCACGCTCACGGGCGAGGAGCGGAAACGCGTATTGAAAATCATCCACGACGGCATCAAGAACCGTCCGAAGATTCCGAAACGAAAATGATTTCAACCACGAATGGACCCGAATTCACACGAATCAGTTTGGGTTGGTAGGGCGCGTCACTCCGTGCGCGCCGTTTGTTGCCAGCCAGACGACGGCGCGCACGGAGTGGCGCGCCCTACCAATGCTTCGTGTCCATTGGTTTCCATTCGTGGGTTAAACAAAAATGAAAACCATTCGCGTCATTGACTCGCACACCGGCGGCGAACCCACGCGCGTTGTCATCAGCGGCGGCCCGGAGCTTGGCGAGGGAACGACTGCTGAGCGGTGGAAATTATTTCAACACCGGCACATGGATTTCATGCGCGCCGTCGTCAATGAGCCGCGTGGTTCGGATGTTCTGGTCGGAGCGTTGTTGATTGAGCCTCGGGACAAAACCTGCGTGTGTGGTGTAATTTTTTTTAACAACGTGGGCTGTCTGGCGATGTGCGGTCACGGCACGATCGGATTGGTTGTCACTCTCGCGCATCTCGGGCGCATCAAACCCGGCGAACATCGGATTGAAACCCCGGTCGGCGTGGTCACGGCCACTTTGCATGAGAATGGTGAAGTCTCTGTCGCGAACGTGCCGAGTTACCGTCGCGTCAAGGGCGCGAAGGCACACGTGCTCGGCCTCGGCGAAATCACCGGAGACATCGCGTGGGGTGGCAACTGGTTTTTCCTCATCGAACAACCCGACCAGTCGCTCCTGCCCGCCAATGTGGAAATGTTGACTGATTACACCTGGCGCATCCGGCAGGCGATCAATCTGCAAGGTTATCCCGAGGTGGATCACATCGAGTTGTTCGGCCCGGCCCGGACGCCGGGGGCGCACGCGCGCAACTTTGTCCTGTGCCCCGGCAAAGCCTACGACCGCTCACCATGCGGCACGGGCACAAGCGCCAAACTCGCGTGTCTGGCCGCCGACGGCAAACTTGCCGAGGGCGACACGTGGATTCAGGAGAGCATCATCGGCAGCCGCTTCACCGGGAAATTCCGCTGGCACGACCGCGCGAAAGGCGAAGTGTTACCGATCATCACGGGATCGGCACACGTGAACGCGGATTCGACGTTGATTCTGAATGACGGCGATCCGTTTTGCTGGGGGATTCGGTGATATGGGGAAACGTTCAACGTCCGACGTTCAACGTCCAACATTCAACGGGCTTGCTCGCGGCGCGCTTTGGACGTTGAACGTTTTGGTTGGCGTTAGAGTTATTGCCCCAACTTTCCTCCTCACACTCTTACTTTCACTCACCACCGCTCACGCTCAAGGCACGAAGGCAGACTACGAGCGCGCCCAATCGCTCGCGCGGCGCACCGAGCAAAAGATTTTCCGCACCGACCTCAAACCCAATTGGCTGCCCGGCGCGAATCAATTCTGGTATCGCATCCAGACCGGCGTGGACAAGTTCGAGTTTGTTCTTGTGGATGTGGACTCGGGAAAAATCAAGCGCGCGGCGGATGCAAAGTCACTTGGTTTGCCAGCGCAGGAAAGCGTTTCGACTTCAACCCAGCGTCGGGCGGTCGTGCGTCCCTCACAGCGCACCGGTGAAAGCACGGCCATCCATTTCACCAATCAACTCGCTGAGCCAGTCGAGTTGTTCTGGATTGATTCTGAAGGACAGCGGCAATCGTATGGCCGCGTGCGTCCGGGTGCGGCGCACGACCAGCACACTTACGCCGGTCACATCTGGTTGGTGACAGATGCCGTGGGCAATACGCTCGGGGTGTTCGAGGCGACGACGGAAAAACTTGAGGTCGTTGTGGATGGCAAACCGCAACGAGCCGCTGCGCCGGAACGCCCGCGTCGGCGCGAGCGCTCGGGAGAATCGCCCGATGGCAAATGGACGATGCAGTTCACCAATCACAACGTCGTGCTGATCGCGAAGGAATCCGGCGAAGCGACGCAGCTCACACAGGACGGCACGGCGGAGCAACCATATCGCGGGGCGGCGTGGTCGCCGGACTCGCAGAGTTGCGTCGTGCAATCCGTTAGCACGGTGAAACCGCGTGTCGTCACGCTCGTCGAATCGTCACCGCGCGATCAGCTTCAACCCAAAGTCCAGACTTACGATTACTTCAAGCCGGGCGATGAGTTGCCGCAGCCGCGTCCAGTGTTGATTCGCATCGCTGATAAATCTGTTTTGCCCATTGCGAATAATTTGTTCACCAACTTCTTTACGGAAAGCGGCTGGCTGGACATCCGCTGGTCGCCTCGCGGAAATGAGTTTTATTTCGATTACAACCAGCGCGGCCATCAGGTCTATCGCATCATCGGCGTCAACGCGACGAATGGATTGGCGCGTGCGGTCGTGGAGGAATCAAGCCAGACGTTCGTGGATTACAGCAACAAGACCTGGCGGCAGTGGCTGAAGCAAAGCGATGAGTTGTTGTGGATGAGCGAGCGCGATGGCTGGTGTCACCTGTGGCTTTACGATGTGGCAACTGGCGCGGCGAAAAATCAAGTGACGCGTGGTGACTGGGTGGTTCGCAACGTCGTGAAGGTGGATGAAGCGGCGCGACAGGTGTGGTTCACGGCAGGCGGATTGCGCGCGGGCGAAGACCCTTATCACTTGCACCTCTGCCGTGTGAATTTCGACGGCTCGGGCTTTGTGCAACTCACGCAGAGCGACGGCAATCATTCGGTGGAGTTCTCACCGGACGGGAAATCGTTCGTCGCAAAATGGTCGCGTGCGGATCATCCGCCCGTGCATGAACTGCGTCGTAGCGCCGATGGTAAATTCATCTGCGAACTGGAGCGGGCGGACGCGAGTGCGTTGCTCAAGACAGGCTGGACGATGCCGGAGCGGTTCGTGGCGAAAGGGCGCGATGGCCAGACGGACATCCACGGTGTCATCATCAAGCCGTCGAGCTTCAATCCGAGGCGGAAGTATCCGGTGGTGGAAGAGGTTTATGCCGGACCGCACGGAGCGTTTGCGCCGAAGGAATTCGGGCGACTCCTGCGGCAGCACGCAATTGCGGAGTTGGGCTTCATCGTCGTGCAGGCGGACGGCATGGGTACGAATCATCGCGGGAAGAGGTTTCACGATGTGGCGTGGAAGAATTTGCAGGACGCGGGTTTCCCGGATCGGATCGCGTGGCTGCGCGCTGCCGCGAAAACGCGTTCGTGGCTGGATTTGAAGCGCGTGGGCATCTACGGCGGGTCGGCGGGTGGGCAAAGCGCGATGCGGGCTTTGTTGGATTACAACGATTTTTACTCCGTCGCGGTGGCGGATTGCGGCTGTCATGACAATCGCATGGACAAAATCTGGTGGAACGAACAGTGGCTCGGCTGGCCGGTGGATGATTCGTATGTGAAAAGTTCCAACGTGGAGGACGCAGCGAAGCTGAAAGGCAATCTGCTGCTTTTCGTTGGCGAATTGGACAAGAACGTTGACCCGGCCTCAACGATGCAAGTGGTGGACGCACTCAAAAGGGCGGATAAAGATTTTGATTTCGTGTTGATGACGGGCACGGGGCACGGCTCGGCAGAGACGCCTTATGGCATCCGGCGGCGGATGGATTTTCTCGTGCGCCATCTGCACGGTGTCGAGCCGCGTGCGAAGTGAGCGGATTCAAACCACGAATAGACGCGAATGAACACGAATCGGGTTTTGCTGGTAGGGCGCGTCACTCCGTGCGCGCCGCTGGCCCTGCTACCCGACCCCGGCGCGCACGTGGCACGGCACACCGGCCAGCCGCGCGGTCATGTCCACGTCGTAAAGCCAGCCGGGATCAGGCCGTAATCGTTCCACGGTTTGAGGCCGAGTGAATGAATCGTTCATGGTTCAAGGTTTTCGTCACCGCAGCATATTCACCAATTGCCACTCACAAGGAACAGCACGGTCAGGTAAAGATTCTCGATGCCAAACCGGTCCAGTGAAATCTGCGCCGCGTGGCCGTCCTGAATGCCCGGCGGGTAGCGGACGGCGATGGGATATTCCGCCGTGAGCGCGCCGTGGCCTTCGCAGCGCCAACATTCGTAGAGTCCAACCGCACCGCGTCCGCCGCAGGCAGGGCAGGTCGCTCGCGCCGGGATGTTGATCTGGACGCTGCCGCCGAGGAACGCCTCCTCCGGACTGATGACAACTTCCACGGTGAGATTCTCAAGTGCCTCGGCCTTGGGCCGGCTGAGTGTCTCGAAGTTGCTCCAGAAACGGTCGAACAATTCATCGAACGTTGGACCGTGCTCGGTCATGAGATCGGTGAGCGGAACTGTGCGGAAGCCGCCGCGCGATTCGGTTGGACGAAACGGTTCTGCTTGCGGACGCGGGCGGACGAGCGGCTCGACTGCCGGCCCCCACGGGCGGCGGCGCGCGACGATGGGATGCAATTGATGATCGTAACGCCGTCGGCGCTCGGGATCGCTCAACACGCCGTAAGCTTCCTGGAGTTCGAGGAATGGCCCGCTCTCCAAGCCGGACGTGTCGGGATGCACTTCCATGGCCCGGCGCCGGAACGCGGCTTTGACTTCATCCAGACTCGCGTCGGCAGCAATTCCCAGAATGATGTAGTAATTCCTCGGCATGGCGTAGTGAAAAACGTTCAGAATTCATGCAACGGGCTGGACGGAATGCGCAGGCCGTCGAATCGGTCTATGAACGCTGTAAAACCCGCTGGCTCCAGCCGGCGGCCGTTGCCAGACGTTTGGCTCAGCGTGTGACCGAAATCACGTTGGCTCGGCACGGCGACGAATCCGCTTTCCGAATCATCGGTCCGGTCATTCCGCGCAGGGGTTGATTCCGTGGTCTGCGCTTCCGCTTCGGAAACGTATGCTCGCGAGCGGCCGAAATCTTTATCGAGAATTGCATTCATGGCTTCACTTCAGTTTTTCAAGGTTGCGGTTTGTTTTTTGACGACGAGGTGCTGCCGTCAGGCGGATGCCTTCAACTCTCTCGCGCACGCGTGACCGACGGCGTATTCCGCGAGTCGAAGCGGCGCACGGACGAGCGGTTGGAACGAACTCCTGCTTGACGGCAGCCGGGTTGGGTTCTGAAAACCCTAGCCCGTCGCTTTCCTGTCCGCAGGCTTTGATGACTCCGCTTTGGGAGTGTATTTGCCCTCCGCGGTGCAGGCGCAGGCCTCATCGCCTTTGAAGAATTTTACGAATGCGTTCCAACACTTCTGCCAGAAGCCTGGAACGCTCTGCATTTGAGCATTGGTTGTCGTCATAGCTTTCCAAGTATTTGGTTGTTCGGTGCGAGGCCGGCGGAAGGCTTTTGGGCCTTCGGCGGCAGCCGCGCGAGTGTTCAAAAGCAGGAGTTCCAGCCACCCGGCCGGCTCCTGTCAAAGTTGACCGTTGAGATCAAAAAATGTTCAACGGGTTGTGTTGTCAAAGATCCGGGTGGGCTCGGTGTTCCAGCGAACACCGAAGCCGCCCTACGCCTTGGGAATCGTGATGAGCAGTTCATGATCCTTGCGCTCGACCTTCATCTGGTCGCCTTTCAGATTCCCGGGCAACTCCACCACTTGCGTGTATTGTCCCCACTCGGATTGCGTGTGAGTTGTGTTCTTGTTTTTCGGATCGTCGGTCTGGCCGTGCGAGACGGCGACCTCAAGCCGGTTTCCCGTCAGATTCACGTTGGCGTTGGCTGGCTTCGAGTCCGGCAGAACGGCGCGCACCTCGATGCGATCCTTCAACTCGCGCACGTCGAGCGAGGACGAATAGCCGTCCAAGTCCTTGAAGGGATCCATCAGCGGGCTGGCGTGAAACCGCCCGACGGAACGCCGGAACATCTCGTTCATCTCCGCCTGGAGTTCACGCATTTCGCGGAACGGATCCCAGACATCGAACGGGTTGTTTGCAAAAGGGTCGGGCAACAGCCCTGACTTAATCCCGGCGGTTGACGTCTTGGATGGATCGGCTTGCGCCATTTGCGCCGGAAGCGGTCGGCGGTTGACAAACTTCTCGGCAGCAACCCCGAGTAAAACTCCACAAACCAACATGACGACGCCAACTATCACCGGCCTGCTAATCCATTGTTTCGCAATGTGCATGTTCATACCGACAAGTCCTCCAAAAGTCGTTTGCTTTTGATTGATTGGATGAGCCGCCCGGCGAACGTCTCGCCGGGCGGTGACTCATGGCCTGGTTTAACCAGAAGTGGCTTGCGACATCGCATTGGTTGTCGAGTGAGCTTGACCGGATTCGCGCGTGAACCAACTCGTTACTTTGTCCCACATGCCGCGGATTTTGTCCGCCGCGCCGGGACTTTGCACCTCGCCTGCAAGTTTCTGGATTTCGTTTTCCAGATCGGCAGCCGACTGGCCCGGCCCGGTTCCCACCAGGGCACGATACGCTTCCAGTTGCAGTTTGGCGGTCTGGAGATTCAGCTTGGCGCCTTCGTATTTCTTTTCGCGCACCATGCGTTCCGCCAGACGCAACGCGTGCTGCGCGTCCACGAGCGGACTGTCCTCCTTGTGGGCGTAGAAACGGACTCCGCCCGTTTGAACGAGCGCCAGCTCCGCGAGCGCTTCCTGGGGTTTGGCGATCAATTCCTGGGCGCGCTTGAGTTTCCGCTCCACGAAATTGAGGTCCACCAGCACGGCCGTGTGGATCAATTCCGCATTGGCGAGGCGCAGACCCTTCAGGGCCGCCTCGTCTTTCTTGGCTTCAACGATTGGCTCGACGACTTCCGTCGCCACCGCCCCGGAGAAGACCGGGATTTGATCGTCTTGAGCCAGTTGTTCGTCGCGATAGATTTCCCGGCCCTGGGAATCGCGGACAACCGTGGTCACGGTCGTCTTCGGCAGCAACGCGCGTACGACTTTGGCGAGCGCCTCCGCTTTTTCGATTTCCGCCCGCGCTGCATCCGAGTGGGCGTCGGCCAACTGCTGCGCCGCCTTGTCCACGTGCGTCAGCAGTTGGGACGTCAACAGTGAGGTCTGATGGAGATCGTCCGCCGACAGATCGCCCTGACTGCGCCGTTCCACCGTGGTTTTATACTGCTTGCCGCTCCCGTAGGTATTGGTCGAAACATTGGCGGTGGAGTCGGCTGCCGCTGACCGCGACGCGGCCAGCGCCAGAACCACTGCGACCAAAGCCGCAGCGGAACGAGCTGCGCCAATGTGTGCAAGAGAGAATCGAGTTTTCATATCTTTCACTCATTATTTTGGTTTGGTGTTTCGATTTGTTGTGTTCCAGGCCCTGCGGGCCGGCGCAAGGGCCGGCACCGCGGGACCTCCAGCGTGTGGCTTAGTTCACCTTCACTTCGATGGATTTGGGACGCGCGTTCTTGTCCTTGGCCACATGCACACTGAGCACGCCGTCCTTGAACTCCGCATTGACCTGTTGCGCATCCGCGTCTTCGGGCAACGCGAAGCTCCGCGTGAACGAGCCGTAAGCGCGTTCGATGCGATGATACCGCTTGCCCTTTTCCTCCTTCTCGAAGTTGCGCGAGCCGGAGATGTAAAGCACGCCATCCTCCACGCGCACCTTCACATCCCCCTTCCTCACCTCGGGCACCTCGGCCTTGATCAGGTATTCCTTGTCATCCTCGGTGATGTCCACGAGCGGCGACCATTCGGCCACTGTGATTTCCTCCCGACCCTCACCCCGCCGCGGCGTTGTGCCGAAAAACCGCGAGAGGCGATTGTGCACTTCATCCAATTCCCGGAACGGATTCCATTCCGACACTTCATTCAACGGATTCCAACGAGTTAAACCAGTCATAGTCATCAATTCTTTTTTGGCAGACGTTTGTTCCGCCATCGAATCGTCGTCCGCCGGATTGCGATTCGACGGTGCGCCTCCACTCCGCAAGACATCCGTTAAGCCTGCGGATGAGCCGCAATTTTCGCTCCATCAAAAAAAAATGCCAACGCACCCAAGCGACTCTTCGTGTGCGTAAGTTTTTGAAAATCCGAAACTTTTTTCTGAGAGGCCTCTTTCCGTCCGAATCCTGTTTGTGCC
>CAZFNB010000003.1:0-15585 GCA_964520235.1 uncultured Bifidobacterium sp.
AGCACCGCCAGTACAAAAACCAACGCGACTTTTTTCATCTTCAATCAAACCGTCTCTCTCATTGCGTTCCTTCGCGTTTAACAGATGCCTCGGCAAGCTGCCACGCCGGCTCGTAAAATCGCCCGAGCCGCTTGGCGATGTCCGTCACGCGCTTCTGTGCCCCGGCATCGCCGCTTTTTACTCTTGGCACTTCGGCGGCGATCTCATTTTGCGTCCACGGCGGAATGATTTCCGCGCGACCGACCATCACGCGGACGATTTCTGCGGGTTGCGGATCGAGGGTTAATGGAAGTGTTTGGTCCGTCCATTCACGCGGCAGGATGTAAAGCACGCGCAAGCCATCCTCTGCAAACCATGAATTGCGCCATGTTTTCACCATCGCGGACGCCTCGCGCGGATAAAGCCCGGAGGCCCCCAGAGCAGCCTCCAATTCCACGCCAAGCTTTGCTACATTTTTTTCGGCCACATTCCCGGATTCCGGCTTCAACTCCTCCACCCGCTCCCATTTCTGTGATTCCCTGCCTGCAAGGCCGTTCATGTGTTTCCATTCCCCGTGACCGTTGCGGATTTGAACAAGGAACAAATGAGAGATCGGCGCTCCGCCCGTGTTCTCGACGGTCATTTTGCTGTCGCTGGTGATCGTGACTTTCAAAGGCGTGGCGAAATTTCCTGCGCCGCGATAGAACAAAAGCTTCTCCAATTCCACCGTATTTCCGTTTGTGCCGCCTTTTGCGATGCGCAACAAGGCAGAATCCGTTTCCCGCGCAGCGAAATAATGATTCGCGGTTCCGTCTGTCGCGAGCTGCGTTTCCTGCGAACTGTTCCTTTGTTCCGGAATGACGCGAACGTTGCGCCAGGAAATGGTGCTGTCCTTGAGCGCGCTCTCAAGGCTTTGCCTGCCCGGCATCAAACCCGTCAGCAAGGAAGATTTTTTGCATTCGATCTCCTGCGCTTGTGGATACCACTCGGTGATGAGGCCGTTGGGAAATCTTACCGTTACGTCCGCAGCCAGTTCCCGGTCGGCATAGAAATAAATCACCGGCGTCTCCATGCGTTGCAGCGAGCGGATGCCTCCCTTGTTGAATTGATACGCCAGCGGAAGATCGCGGCCAAGACCCGGCCGCCGCCAATCATAGACAAAGGCAGGGAGATCCAATGACGTGAATGGCTGCCATGCGAGCAGCTTTCCATCGCTGCCCTGCACGGAGGTAAACGTCCCCCATTCGTGAACGACAAGTTTGTTTTCCTGGCCAGCGGCGATTCCGCAAGCCGCGGAAGCGCACAACACACCACAAAGGAGGATTGATGTTTTCATGCGAACACTTTTGTTGTTGGTGAATGTTTCATTGTATTGAAGCCTTGCTCAAGGCAAAGCATTTGAGCGTTGTTGTTTCATTCTTACCCGATTGGCTGCTCGATTGTCAGAACCGCGCAAGCCAATTGTAAAAAATTTGTATGGCCTGCCTCGCAAAGCGCCGGGCAACCTGGTGCGAAAAATCAACGTTCAGAACCACATCGCGCGTGCTTGGCGTCGCCACACCGGAAATCTCACAATTCTGTGGCCCTGTCTGCCGGCATCACTACACTTCGATGCATGACGACTGCCACCTTCAAACAACAGCCAGGCCGCGGTGGGTTGCCGTTGGTGCGGATCGAAACGCGCTGGAGCGAGGCGGAGATTTACCTGCTCGGGGCAAACGTTACGCATTTTCAAAAGCACGGCGATTCTCCCCTGCTCTTTCTCAGTGAGAAAAGCCGTTTTGAAAACGGTTCGCCGATCCGCGGCGGCATTCCGGTCATCTTTCCGTGGTTCGGCAAGCCGGCAGACAAACCCGGGCAACACGGCTCCGTGCGGGCGCGTCCGTGGGAGCTGGTTGAAACCTCCTCGCTGCCCGACGGATGCGGACGCGCAAAATTCCGCCTGCCGCCCGGCGCGGACCTGTCTTCAATCGCGGTCGAATACATTGTCACGGTTGGCGAAACGCTCGTTGCCGAGTTGATTGTCACAAACCAATCGTCCGGCGATTTCGTATTTGAGAACTGCCTGCATACTTATTTCACCGTGGGCGACATTTCCAAAACGAGCGTCACCGGCTTGAAGGGTGTGGAGTATCTGGATGCGGTGGACAACTTCGCGCGCAAGACGGAGCGCGAGGACGCCATCCGTTTCACCTGTGAGACCGACCGGGTTTATTTCAACACGCCGCACGCGACGGAAATCCATGACGACGCGCTGCGCCGGACAATTCGCGTGGACAAGTTGAACTCGGTTTCAACCGTGGTGTGGAATCCGTGGATAGAAAAGGCGAAACGGATGCCCGACTACGGCGACGAGGAATACAAGACGATGGTTTGTGTGGAGTCCGGCAACGTGCGGAGTGAAGCCATCAAGCTGTCACCTGGAAACCGTGCATCTTTAACAATCAATCTAAGTTGCCGCCAAGGTTGACTGGAGGTCGGTCTATTTCGGGCCGGACAGGCTGGGCTGCCTGTCCTTGAGCGGTGAAAAATTGCCTTCCTCGCAGCAAGTCACGAATCCTTCGGTCACAGATTTCAACTCTTCCCAGCGCGCGCGGATTTTCCTGGCCTCCGCCTGCGAAATCTCATTGTCGGAAGCCGCGCTCGCAATCACGGCCAGCAAATCCGCGAACTCCTGGACGATTTCGTTCGTGGCTGGGATCAAAAAATCAGGATGCGGATTGCTCTTTTTAGGATTCAGAATGAAGAACCCTCCGGCGCGCTCACACACCCATTGCACAAGCCGGCGGTCATTGGTGCTGCGGATGAGCTGCTCGATGCGGTCGAGCGGATTGACTGTGCCGCTGCCGTCGCCCTCGTCCGGCTCGGCCCATTTGTAAATCATCGAGAGAGAAAGGTTGAGATCGGCGGCAACCTGTTTGGCGCTGGTTTTCTGAAGGACCTCGCGCAGGAGTTCGTGCGATTGCATGTGGTGACGATGCGGAAGCGGTCCTCTCAACGCAAGGCGTAAGACTGCCTGTTGCCTGCGATTTGTGGTCTGTTCAGGGTTTTAGAAAAAACCGGCGCTGTTTTTCGCTGATGCTCATGCCGAGCTTTTCCATCACTGCCAGCATGTCTTCCCAAACCTTGCGTTTCTCGCTGATGGCCTGATTTCGCAACAAAAATGCCGGGTGATACGTCGGCATAAGCGGGATATTACGGTACGTTTTCCATGTCCCGCGAAGCTTTGTGATGCCGATCGTCTTGCCCAGCAACCCCTCCACCGCCGTCGCGCCGAGAGCGACAAGAACCTTGGGGCGGATGAGATCAATCTGTTCGTGCAGATATGGAATGCACGTCTGCATCTCTTCGATGGTGGGTTTGCGATTGCCGGAGGTCTGACCGGGTGTATCCGGGCGGCATTTCAAGATGTTGCCGATGTAAACTTCCTCGCGCTTGAGGCCCATTGTTTCGATGATTTTCGTGAGTAACTGACCCGCCTTGCCGACGAATGGCTCTCCTTGTTCATCTTCGTCCGCGCCGGGTGCTTCACCTACAAACATAAGTTGCGCGTCGAGATTTCCGACACCGAATACGACCGTTTTGCGAGATGAGGCCAGATGGGGGCATTTGACACAGGCAAGCACGCGCGCACGAAGCTCGGCAAACGCAGCGGCTTTGGCGGCAGAATCCTGTAGTGGACTGGAAGGTGAAGAAGCTTCCCCAGGCAATGAAACCCGCGCTGGAGGCTCAATCACAGGCTGAGGAGTAATGACCGGTTTTGGTGGCTCGCCTTGTTTTATTGCCGGACGATAGCTGGTGACTGGTCCGGGTGTCGTCGTTGCTTGTGCCGGCATCAGCTTCCCAGACGCAGTGTTTTGCGTGACAGTTCGCGGCGCGGGCTGTGTAAGCGCGCGCATTGTTTCCTGAGATACGGCAACATGCCGGACACCCCGAGCCTGCAATTCCTCCAGATGGCGGATGGTCGAGTCCAGAAGCTGATCGTAGGCCGATGACATTGGTGGAATCGTAATCACCACTGCATCTTTTGCCAGTTGCAATTTCGCCGTGGCTCTGGTGAATTTCCGTCATGCAAAAGCCTGCAATATTTTTGGCCGCCCTCTCCCTTGCCACATTGATGATTTCCCCGATCACGCTGCCCGCCGCAGAAGGATACACAAACACGCCTGTTTTCCCTGGAACTCCCTGGCACGTGCATGACCCGAACCGTCCTGTGCCGCGCGTCGTCCAGCCGTCCGAGCCTTTCAGCCTGAAGACTTCGCCGCCATCGGATGCGATCGTCTTGTTTGACGGAAAAGATTTCTCGAAATGGATCGGCGAGAATGGCGACGTGAAATGGAAAATCCAGGATGACTACATGGAGACCACCAAATCGGGCCGCATCCATACAAAGGATGAATTCGGCGATTTCCAACTGCACATCGAGTTCGCCACGCCTGAAAAAGTGGAAGGAAACGGGCAGCAGCGTGGTAACAACGGTGTCAATATCTACGGACGCTATGAAATCCAAGTGCTGGATTCCTACAACAACCCGACTTACGCCGATGGCCAGGCCGGGGCATTGTATGGACAGTGGCCGCCTTTGGTGAACGCTTCGAGGCCGCCAGGTCAATGGCAGTCTTATGACATCATCTGGGAGTCTCCGCGTTGGGACGATGCCGGAAAACTCATCAAGAAGGCCTGCGTCACCGTGTTGCACAATGGCGTGGTGATTCATCACAAGAAGGAGTTCGTCGGCAACACGGGCTGGAAAATCGTCGGCAACTACGACAAACCACACCCTCCAAAAGGATTCATTGAGCTTTACGAGCACGGCAATCCCGTCCGCTTCAGAAATATCTGGCTCCGTCCGCTCGGCGATTACGACAAACCGTGACCGCCTCGTTTCCTGTTTGAAGCGCTCCATCTATCTCGACTACAACGCCACGACTCCGTTGGACCCGGTCGTGCGCGAGGCGATGCTCCCCTTTCTGGGCGATGTCTGGGGCAATCCTTCATCTGTGCATCACGTTGGCCGGAAGGCGCGCGCCCTTTTGGACGACGCTCGGGAGCGTTGCTCAAGAATTCTTGTCTGCAAACCCAGCGAAGTCATCTTCACAAGTGGTGGAACGGAGAGCAACAATCTGGCGGTTTTAGGTGCTGCCCGGGCGCTTACCTCCAGAGGAAAACATCTCATCACTTCCTCCATAGAGCATCATGCCGTGTTGCATTGCTTCAACTACCTGGAAGCGAAAGAGGGTTTTTCAGTCACTCGATTGCCGGTGGACAGCAACGGATTTGTTTCACCCAAAGATTTGAACAAGGCAATCCGCCCTGATACCACCTTAGTTTCCATCATGGCCGCAAACAATGAAGTCGGCAGCATCCAGCCTGTGGCCGAACTGGGAGCTCTCTGCCGCGAGAATGGCGTTATTTTCCACACGGACGCCGTACAATGGTTCGGAAAAGAATCCTTCTCCTCCATCGAACAGTTCAATGCAGATCTTGTTTCTGTCTGCGGACACAAATTTCACGGGCCGAAAGGCGCGGGGTTGCTTTACATCCGCTCTCCTTTGCGTCCTGACCCGATCCTCTTCGGTGGCGGGCACGAAAATGAACGGCGGGCTGGAACAGAAAATCTGGCCGCCATCATTGGTCTGGCGGAAGCATTGGAACGATTCATCCCTGTTCCGATTTTCAGCAGCCAACAGCTCCTGCCGCTGAAAAACCTCTTTTCTGAGAAAATTATGGGTATTCCTGGTGTTCGCGTTATAAGTTCATCATCGCATTGCCTCACAAACACCGTTTCTTTCCTTGTGGAACGTTCTGACAGCATTTCCTTGCTGGCAGGACTGGACTTGGAAGGTATCTGCGCTTCCAGCGGCTCTGCGTGTTCGGCGGGTTCTCTTGAACCGTCACACGTCGTTTCCGCAATGGGCTTTGAACCCAAGCTGGCAAACTCACTTGTCCGGTTCTCCCTTGGCCGAGAAACAACAAGCCAGGATGTTGAAGAAGTCATTTCAATCCTGCCCACAGTAATCCGCCGCGCACAACTAGGCCAATAACCATGCGTTCTGTTGTGAACCGCCTCTGGATACTGTGAACAAGGTGGACAACTCGTCGCTTTTTCTCTGGCTTCCACAATTGCTTTCCTGTTTTCTTTTGCGACAAGTGCCAGACAAATGCGGCATGTCAGAGTTGCTGGTGTTGTTCACAGGCCATAATAAGAAGACTTTTGTACCTAGAAAAAAGATATATTAAGCATCCATGAACCTCTCGATCGCAAAAGAACAGTTGCTCGCAGGATTGCAGGCCGTTCAAAACGTGGTCAGCACACGCACAACTCTCCCCATCCTTTCAAATGTTCTCATGCGCGCGGACGGAGAAAAGATTGAATTCACCGCTACTGACTTGGATGTGACAATCACATGCTCGGTCGAGGCAAAGGTGAAAAAGGGAGGATCAACGACACTTCCAGTTAAAAAGCTTTTTGGTATCACCCGCGAACTCGCCGGAGGCGAAATTGACCTGGAAGTGGATGATAAAAACATTTGCAGCATCCGTTCGGGACCATCGTTTTACAGGATTCACGGACTTGCAGCAGAGGAATTTCCACCAGTGACCAAGTTCAAGGACGATAAAAAGGTCACAGTGGCGCAGGACAAGTTCAAATCCATGCTCCGCAAAACGTCCTTTGCCATCTCCACCGACGAAGCGCGCTACGTCTTGAACGGCATCTTCATCAGTCTCAAGGATCATAAGATGACCATTGTGGCCACAGATGGGCGACGGCTGGCATTGGTGGATGAAGAAGTAGATGTACCGGAAAAAAGTCATGGTGACATCATAATCCCTGCAAAAGCCGTGGGTGAACTCAACCGGTTGCTTCAAGATAAAGGAGAAGTGACAGTCCGCTACTCTGAAAATCAGGCCGAGTTTTCGTTGAAAGATGAGAAAGGTGCGACAGTTGTCATCGTCACAAAACTGATTGAAGGCAACTATCCCAATTACCGCCAGGTTATTCCCAACGAAACCAAGGAACGGATATCAGTTTCGCGCGAGGAATTTCTTCATGCGTTGCGCCGCGCCGAAATCATGACCAGTGAGAAGGCAAATTCTGTAAAGTTGAACTTCGGCAAGAACAACCTATCCATCACCGCCAACTCTCCAGAAGTCGGAGAAGCGCGCGAAAGCATCGCTGTGAACTACAAAGGCAAGGAGATGGCCATAGCTTTCAATCCTAAATACATGATTGATCCGCTGAATGCCTTGCCTAACGACGAGGTGTTCATCGAACTCATTGATGAACTAAGCCCGGGAGTTCTCAAGATCAACGGCCCGTTTCTTTATGTCGTCATGCCCATGCGTCTGAGTTGACAAGCAATCAACTCCTCTTGGAAACACGAAGACCGTTGCGTTCTTTGGCTGAAGCAAAAGACAAAATCCCTTTTTCTGCCGTGACACCAGAGTAGGGATCATTCTTGGTGAGTATGTTTCCATCCACGTCCAGGAAATCACAAAGTTCCGCCAGATGTGCCGCGGCGCTGATGAGAACACTGGTCTCGATCATGCAGCCGATCATCGTCTTTAAGCCCGCGTCCCGCGCGGCTTTCAGAGCATCAAAACCGCCGCTCACACCACCGGTCTTTACCAGCTTGACGTTCACACCATGGAAACATTCAGCACAGTGCGCCACGTCTCCGGCGTTGTGATACGACTCATCAGCCAGAATAGGCAGAGGTGAGCGTTCCTTCAGCCACACAAGGTCTTTGGGATTTGTCTTTGCGGGCATCGGCTGCTCGATGAACTGGATATGGCCATCATTTGCCAGCCATTCAATCCGTTCGAGCGCAAGTTCCTTGGACGTCCAGCCTTCGTTTGCGTCCACACGCACAGGCTTTTGAGGCGCGGCCTCGCGCAAGGAACGAAGGATTGCGACGTCATCAGGAACGCCAACCTTGAGTTTTAAAACAGGAAAGTCAGCAGCGGCCACGACCTTTTTGTAAATCATTTCGGGAGTGTCAATGCCGATGCTGAACGAGGTGACGTGATGATTTTCCCGGAAGCCGAGACCAAGAAAGTCGTAAACCGGTTTTCCAGCCCGCTGCGCGGCGCCATCGAGCAGGGCGATGTTGATGGCGCACTTGGCAGCCTTGTTTCCGGGGGCAACAGCATCCACGTATTTCATGCTCCCGGCAACGTCATCGAAGGAAAGCTTGGAGGCGTCCAGTGAGCGATAGAAAGCCTCCACAGTGTCCACAGATTCATTGTAACGACCAATAGGCGCCGATTCGCCAAGGCCAATTGTCTTGTTGTCGGAAAGTTGAACGAGAGAAACTTGAATTTCCTTGGTGCTGCCGCGAGCAATGGTCCAAGTGTGGGCCAGAAGAAGATTTTCCCGCCAGAATTGCAATTTCACGAGTAAAGGAAAGCGGAGAAAGAAGGCGCACGCAAATTAAAACATCAATATGTCTCGGAGAAACCGGTATATCACTGCTCGGACTCTGTCGTCACCGGCCCGTTCCCTTCGCCTTTCAGTGCTGCCATCACGGCGTGCCAGGCGAGGATGGCGCACTTCACGCGAGCGGGATATTTATAGACGCCCGCAAACACCGCGAGCTTGCCGACGTCATCAACCACCTTACCAGAAGTGATCATTTCGCGAACCGCAGCGAACATTTTTTCAACATCTGATCTGGTTTTGCCCCTGGCAAATTCTGTGAGCAGAGAAGCTGAAGCTTTTGAAATACAACAGCCCGAACCCACAAAGCTGATGTCTTTGATGGAATTGCCGTCGAGATTCAGGAAGAGCTGGAGCTGATCACCACAAAGAGGATTGTGCCCCTTGGCGGAGCAACTGGCCTGCGGCAATTCGTGAAAGTTGCGAGGCTTTTTGCAATGGTCGAGGATGACTTGCTGATAAAGATCACTCAGATCGTCGAACATGTCCCAAGCATAGCCGCAAAAATACGGTGCGTCACGCCGAAGGTTCGTTCAAATGATCCACAACCTTGAAGCGTAAAAAACGCTTTTTCATCCACCTCACAGCCAGCAGGTCGTAGAAAGATTTGAATAATCTGTTCCACACACCGTAGTGAGCCTGTCCAGCAGCGCGGGGGTGATGGCTGATGGGCACTTCGATGACGGTGAACCCTTCCATCTTGATGAGCGTGGGCAGGAAGCGATGCCCGCCGTTGAAGAATTTCACTTCGGCAATGCACTCGCGCTTGAATGCGCGGTAGCAGCAGCCCGCATCCGATATCGTTTCACCAGAGAGTTTGTTCCGGATGCCGTTCGCAATTCGAGACGAGGCCACGCGGATGAAGCCGTCGCCTTTACCGCGCGCCTCGACACGAGAACCACAGACGCAATCCGCTTTTTCCAGAGCGGAGAGAAGTTTTGGCAAGTCCGCCGGATCGTTTTGAAGGTCTGCATCGAGTGTGACGATGACTTTCCCTCGCGCCGCTTTCATGCCGGCCCAAAGCGCAGCGGATTGGCCGCTTTGTCTCTCGAATCGTTGCGCTCGAAGCCGCGGAAACTCAGCACACATCTTTTGGAGCAGCGCCCAACTGCCGTCACTGCTGTTGTCGTCTGTGATGACAATTTCGTAGGGGCGTCGAAGCGGGTCGAGCGCCAGGCGGATGGCAGCCACCAACGGTTGCAGGTTGTCCTGTTCGTTATGGCAGGGAAGAACGACGCTGATTTCGATGTTGGAACTGGTCATGATGAAAACAGACGAGCCATATTCTGCGGGGGGAATGTTCATCAGGCAAGAGGCAGTCTTCACAAATCGGTGAGGTGAGATTTACTTCCCGCATCCTTTCGGCTAGAACGTTCGCGTGTCACTCGAATCGTTGATCTGGAAACAACTCGCGTCAACACGACGGCTTGTGCTCATTGCCGGGCCATGCGTGATTGAGAACGAGCGGCTTTGTCTTTGGATTGCCCGCACACTCAAACAAACCTGCCACGATCTTGGGATCTTTTACGTCTTCAAAGCCAGCTTCGACAAGGCGAACCGCACCTCGGGAAAATCCTTTCGTGGCCCGGGGGTTGAAGCCGGTTTGAAAACGCTCGCAAAAGTCCGTGGCGAATTCGGCGTGCCTGTGCTCACGGATGTCCACACAGAAGCGCAAGCCGTCGCGGCGGGGCAGGTCGTGGACATTTTGCAAATCCCCGCGTTCCTATGCCGGCAGACGGATTTGATCGAGGCCGCAGTCGCAACGGGGAAGATCGTCAACATCAAGAAAGGGCAGTTTCTTTCGCCTGCCGAAATGTCGCAGGTGGTGGCCAAGGCCCGGAGTGCCGGAGGAAAACATCTTCTGCTCACCGAACGTGGAACAACGTTTGGCTACAACAATCTCGTGGCGGACATGCGCTCGATTCCTATGATGAAAAAAACCGGCTGCCCGGTGATTTTTGACGCGACTCATTCCGTCCAACTCCCCGGCGGTGGCGGCGACAAATCATCCGGCCAGCGGGAATTTGCGCCCGTGCTGGCTCGGTCAGCACTGGCGGCGGGAGCAAGCGGGGTGTTCATTGAAACACATCCGCGCCCCGACAGCGCCTTGAGTGACGGGCCGAACATGATTCCGCTGAAGGAAATGCCGTCGGTGCTCAAAGGAATGTTGAAGGTTTTCAACGCCGTCAAGTGACGCCACCGAATCGGGCGGAAAGTTGTAAAACACGAAATGAAACAAACGCGCAAGACGATTTCGTGCGGTCTGGTGTTCTCTCTCATCCTCGTGTCCATCGGCATCGCGCAACCCCGGCTTGGCGGGCGCGGGGATAATTACACCTTCAGCGATTATTACCCCGCGCCGCACTATACGCAGATGCGGTATCAACTGACCGGAGCGGAGGCGCAGACGCTCACAAACGGCCTGGTCGCATTGAAACAGTTGCGCATCGTTACGTTTGATGTGAAAGGCGTGCGGCAGCTTGCGATCGAGTCGCCGGAGTGCATTTACGACAGCAAGGCGCGTGAGGCGTACTCAGGGGGGAGGATTCAAATCGAGCATGGAGATGACCAACTACGGATGAGTGGGGAGGGATTTAGATTTCGCCAGTTCAACGCGTCGCTTTTGATCTCTAACTGCGTGAAAGCGCTCGTGCGGTTGCAAACCAATCGCACCACAAAAGCCTCATCGCTCATGGAAATCACCTCGCGTTCGTTCGAGTTTGAATACACCAATCGCCACGGAGTTTTTCGGGACAAGGTTCATGGCGAGGACGAGGAGAAGGAGTTTGACGCGGCAGAGCTGGACATTCGTGGAGGGGCGAACGTCGGTTCGTTCAACACAATCGAAGCCCGGGGCGATGTGGCGTTTCTGGTGAAGAGTAATGGTCAGCGCCTCGCGGCACAGCATTGCATTTACACACATGCGGACGATGTCGCCCGGCTCGATGGAGATGTGTCATGGTCTCGTGGCCGCATGTCTGGTCGCGCAGATCATCTCACGCTCTTCAACCTGATGCAAAAGAAGGCCCACAACATCGAGGCGCGTGGCAACGTGACCATGAAACTGCCACGAGAAGAACTCAGCGCTGCGGGGGGATTTATCAGTGGAGCGGGCATGCCTTCCCCTGCCCGCACCGATTCGCCAATGATTGATGTGTTCACCGACAGGTTCGTTTCCGATCCAAATCAGATTCAACTGCTCGGTTCTGTGCGGCTGGACGATGGTACGAACAGGCTTTCCTGCGCCCGCATCGAGGCCACAACCGCGGCGGAAGCAGCGGGCGAAACGGCCGTGGCTTACGGTGATGTGGTGCTCAATCGTGGAGACGCGAACATCCGCGCGGAACGCGCCGCTTACACGCGCAGCGATGGCAAGATCGTTTTCACCGGAGACCCACGCTGGCAGGCCAGCCAGATTGAAGGTTCGGCGCAACAACTCATGGCCAACAACGTGACAAAGGAACTGTTCGCGCAAACCAACGTCACCGTTCGCTACAAACTCGCACCGGGCAGCGCGTCCTTGTTTGATTTCTTTCCGGCTGGAGAAACAGCGGTGGCGAAGGAGTCCGCCACGACGATTGAGATTGGTGCGCGGACGTTCAACGCGAAGGAGTCCACGCGCGAAGCGGTGTTCGCCGGAGGCGTTCGGGCGCGACAGGTTCCTTCGACAGGAATCGAACCACGCCTGGCGTCCGATTCATTGGTGATACGATTTGCGCCGGCAGGCGAAGTGAAGCCGGAAATGTTTCGTGCGCGCGGCAATGTGGTGTTTGAGCAGGGCATGAACGGCCAGACAAACGGCCCGGCGACGTATCGTGTGATGCGCGCGAATTCGGTGACAGCGCAGGTGGGGGAAGCCGGTGCGCTTGCCGGTCTTGTTGCCGAGGGAGACGTGGGCATCCATGTGCCCGAAACCGAGGCGCGCTGCGGGCGTGCGAGTTATGACGCTGCGAGCCAGTTGCTCGAATTGACGCAGAATCCCACGGTGGACACCCCGCAACTTCAGATTTATGAGGCTGAGAGGCTTGTCTGGGACAAGGCGCGTGACAGCTTCCGGGCGGTCGGCCCGGCCCGGACGAAGTTGAAGGCGGAAGGGTTGAAACTCGAAGAGTTGCAGCCGGGCGTGCAATTGCCGACACTGCCGCAGAAATGAGCGAGCCACAGGATCAGCCAGCACTTCAGAAAATTGTGACTGCCACACCGACAGCCGCAAGTGTCGCTGCGCGGCTCCTTACCACGGAAAATCTGGTCAAGGAGTATCGTGGACGGCGCGTGGTCAACAAGGTTTCCATCAACGTCAACGCGGGAGAAATCGTCGGCTTGCTCGGACCCAACGGCGCGGGCAAGACCACCACATTCAACATGGTCGTAGGTGTGGTGCGGCCCGATGAGGGCGCGGTGCGGTTTCAAACCAAGGAGATCACCAGGCTCGCAATGCACAATCGCGCACGGCTCGGCATCGGGTATCTCACCCAGGAACCGTCTGTCTTCCGCAAATTATCCGTCGAAGAAAACATCCTGGCCATCCTTGAGACGTGCAAGATGGACCGGCAGGAACGCGCGGTGCGATTGAAGTATCTGCTTGAGGAGCTGGATTTGACCCCGCTGGCGAAGAACAAGGCCTACACGTTGAGCGGCGGCGAGAAGCGGCGGCTGGAAATCACCCGCGCGCTTGTAACAAGCCCAAAAATGCTGTTACTGGACGAGCCATTCAGCGGCATTGATCCGATCGCGGTTTATGAAGTGCAAAAGATCGTGCGCCGGTTGCGGGATCGCGGGTTGGGAATCTTGATCACCGACCACAACGTGCGCGAGACGCTCAAATTGATTGACCGTGGCTACATCATTCACAAGGGCCAGGTGCTGGTGGAAGGCCCTGCGGAATTTTTGGCCAACGATCCCAAGGCGCGGGAAATCTATCTCGGGCCGGAGTTCAACATGTGAATGTGGATGTCTAGTAGCACGGTTAACATTCGATTCCAACAACCCATGAAAATTGAAAAAGTCACCGTCGAGCGTTTCTTCAAGGAATACGAGGAAGAATTGAAGCTCGAACTCATCGCCGGCGGCGGCGGGTTGGATCGTGTCATCGTCGAACCGTCCGTGAACAGGCCGGGGTTGATCCTGGCCGGATTCAAAAGCTACTTCGCCTACAAACGCGTGCAGGCGCTCGGCAACGCGGATGTGTATTACCTGCGCTCGCTCCCGGAAGCCAGGCGGCGGAAGTGCTATGAGACGATGCTGAAGTTTTCCATTCCGTGCATCGTCTTCAGTCGCGGCCTCAAGCCTGATGCGCTCTTGATAAAGATGGCGGAAAAAGCGCAAGTGCCGTTGTTCCAGACCTCCCTGCTCACGATGAGGTTCATCAACCTTGCGGCCCACGCCCTGGAAGCGATGTTCGCGCCGCACGGCTCCGAGATGGGCAGCATGGTGGACATCCTCGGTGTCGGCGTCATCATCAAGGGCGAGAGCGGCATCGGTAAAAGCGAGAGCGTCCTGGCCCTCATCGAACGCGGTTACAGCCTGGTGGCTGATGACATCACACAGGTCACGCTCGTGGACGGGACGAAGATCATCGGCACAAGCAATCCGCTGACTCGCGATCACATGGAGGTGCGCGGCATCGGCATCATCAACGTTGGAGCGATGTTCGGCATCAAATCCATCCGCTCGGAGAAGAAGGTGGATCTCGTGGTCTCGTTGCGGGCTTGGAATGAATTGCCGGACGTCGAACGGGTGGGAATGGAGCAGGCATACTTGAAAATCCTCGGCGTGGACATCCCCCACATCATAATCCCCGTCAAACCGGGCCGCGACATCGCGCGGCTCATCGAGGTGGCGGCGTTCCACACGAAGCTGCGGATAGCGGGATACAATCCTGCCAAGGAATTGAACGAACGGATAGCCGCGCAGATAGCGGCGCAAACCCCCGCCGCAAAAAAAGACTGAATGGCGGGCTGGTTTTGAGTGGCTTTTGCCGGCTGCTTTTGCTAGTTAAACTGCGCCGATTTGATGAGCGCGAAAAAACTTTCCGATGGCACCTGGGTCAAGGAACTGACCGTGGTGAACAAGCTGGGCATCCACGCCCGGCCTGCCGCGCTGTTCGTCAAGACCGCCAGCCGTTTCACCTGCGAGATTCACATTGAAAAGGACGGCGAGAAAGTGAACGGCAAAAGCATCATGGGATTGATGATGCTTGCCGCAGGGCCGGGCAGCAAACTGACCGTTCACGCCAACGGTTCGGACGCGCAGGCGGCGATTGCGGAAATCGAGGCGCTGCTCAAGCGCAAATTCGACGAGGACTGATGCCATGGCTTCGGGAGATTTTAACGTCAAATACGTGGCGCACCTTGCGCGTCTTGCGCTCACTCCGGAGGAGGAATCCAAACTCGGCGCACAACTCGGGAACATCATCGGATTTGTTGAGAAGTTGAAATCCGTGGATGTCTCGAATGTTGAACCAACCGCACACGCTGTCCCGACTGTCAATGTCACCCGCGCTGACGAAGTCCGGGAATCGTTGCCTCACGAGGAAGCCATGCGAAATGCACCGGCCAAGGCCAACGGACTGTTCGTCGTGCCGAAGATCGTCGAATGAAACGGCCGCACTCGCGCTAAAGAATGCTCAACCGATTCACCATCTCCGAACTCTCAGCCCGTCTTGCGAAGCGTGAGATTTCCGCCCGCGAAGTGACACAAGCCTGCCTGGATCAAATCGCCAGGGTGGATAAGGATATTCACGCCTTTATCAGCCACAATGCCGCGGATGCGCTCGCGCAGGCCGACGCAGCGGACAAGGAATTTTCTGTGGGCGCAGAAAGAGCAAAACCATTGCTCGGTATTCCCATAGGCATCAAAGACGTTCTCGCTGTTAAAAATCATCCACTCAATTGCGGCTCGAAAATTCTCGGCAACTTCGTTTCCCCCTACGACGCGACCGCAATCACAAAGCTCAAGGACGCGGGCGCAATCATTCTGGGCCGGCTCAACATGGATGAATTCGCGATGGGCAGCTCGACGGAAAATTCCGCATTCGGCATAACGCGCAATCCGTGGGATGCCACCCGCATTCCGGGCGGTTCGTCCGGTGGATCGGCAGCGGCGGTCGCAGCGGATGAAGTCATCGCAACTCTCGGAACGGACACAGGCGGCTCGATTCGCCAGCC
>CAZFNB010000004.1:0-14263 GCA_964520235.1 uncultured Bifidobacterium sp.
AGCGTGCAATACTCGTTCGGGAAATACTGTTTGCCGCCATTGACCTCGAGTTCGCCGTTGGCGCGGAAATTCGCCATCTTTTCAGGACTGACCGTGATCTCGATCATCCCGGTGTAAAGGTCCTTGATGTGGACGCGATCCGTCTCGTAATCCTCGGCGGCCAGCCCCAATGCGTCGGCCTTGATGCGAAGATTGATGTCCTTGGATACGAGGATGGTTTTGTTCTTCGGCTCGGCTTTCTGGATGTCCTTGGCGAGCGCGAGGATTTTGTTGTCCACGCTCATGCCTTTGGCGTGACCGTTCCCGTTTCCGTTTCCATTGCCGTTCCCGTTGGTCAGCGTTTTTTTCTGGAGCGGAATGCGAAGCCTGCCGCCGTTGGGAAGTTTGACGCCCTCGCTGAGACTGCCCTCGCCACGATGCGCATCGAGCATCCGGGAAACCGTGCGCGCATTTTGTCCGAGTTCGGTGGATTCACGTTTGAACCGGTCAATCTCCTCGATGACTTCGATGGGAATCAGGACGTTGTTGTCCTGAAAATTGAGCAGTGAATTGGGGTCGTGCAGGAGGACGTTGGTGTCGAGTATGTAGTTCTTCACTTTGCGAATTGAGAAAGCTTGGCGGATGCCATCCGGCGATACCACGCGGCGATCTGCGGCCGGCTGCCGGGCAGTTTGTAGTGGCCGGTGTAGAGGAAGTTCCCCAGCATCCCGAACAGATTGAAATCCAGAAAGCGCGGGCGGTCGCCAAGCAGGAACGGGCGATAAGTGAGCATCTCCTCGAATGGCAACAGGCGGTCGGCAAGCTGGGTTTGCATCGGTTTCTGCAACGCGCGCCACTCGTCAATGCAGCCGCGGCCGAACTTGCGTTCCTTGTGGCGGATGAACGGGAGTTGATCTTCGCGCGCAACGAACTCGCGAAAGTAAACGTCGTTCAACTTGAACGTCAGTCCCTCGATGTCGTTCTCGATGTAGCGCCAGAGGATGGATTGTTCACCCTCCAGTTCGGCGGGAAACAAGCCCAGTCTCAGTTTTTGGTCGAGATATTTGCCGATGACCTGGGAATTTTCGTCCGTCTCAAAAATCACGCTGCGTCCGTCGCGGATGATGGGCACGCCGTAGTAGCGTTCCTTGGTCAGTTTCCAGATCAGTGAGCGGTCGTGGGTCTGCTTGAGATTGTGGATCCTGAAGCGGATGCCGGAGAAACGGAGAATGTGCCGCTGCACAAGGCAGAACGGACTCCAAGGAAACTGGATCAACTCAATCATTTCAAAAAGCTGGTGCTGCGTTCACCGGTGAAACTTTAGGAGCGACAACGATGCGTGACAAGCGGAATTCCCGCAGTTTGGAGATTCATCCATGCTCCGGCCTTGCGATGAGATCGTAATCCGTGTGGCCGATGATTTTCACCCGCGCGAATCCGCCCACGGAAGCCTTGCCCCGCACGAACACGCGCCCGTCAATGTCCGGCGCGTCCGCCTCGCCGCGCGCCACAAAGTAACGCCCCTTGAGCTGCGCGGTGTGCGCGTCGCTTTCGCGGATAAAACCGTGTTCCCACGAACTGACCCTCGCCTGCTGCAACTGTTTCGCGCTCGCCTCGCCCTCGACCAGCACTTTCAGCGTGCGGCCGACGAACGATTCCGCCACGCGCACCGCCACTTCATGTTGGGCCGCCATCGCCAGTTCGCGGCGCCGCTGCTTCACCTTGTCCGAAAGCTGGCCGGCCATCGCCCCGGCGCGGGTGCCGTCCTCCTTCGAGTAAGAGAACACGCCGAGCCGCTCGAACTTCGTCTCACGAATGAACTGAATCAATTCCTCAAAACATTTTTCCGTCTCGCCGGGAAAACCCACGATGAACGTGGTCCGCAGCGCGATACCCGGCACGCCCGCGCGGATGCGCGCGAGCAGGTCAACGATGTATTGCTTCGAGGTTTCGCGACGCATCCGTTCGAGCATGTTTTCGTGGATGTGTTGAAGCGGGATGTCCACATAGCGCGCGACCTTCGGACATTCGGCAATGGTCTGGATGAGTTCATCCGTCCAGTGCGCCGGATGTGTGTAGAGCAGTCGAATCCAGAAATCTCCCGGCAACGAATTCAATTCACGGATGAGCGTGCAGATCGTCGTGGCACCGGCAGCCAGTGATTTTGCAGCGGCGGAAAACTTTTCCGGGGACGAAATCGCGCGCGAATGGTTCGGCCGCAAGTCCAGGCCGTAGTAGGTCGAATCCTGGGAGATCAGGTTCAACTCCTTCACACCGTCGGCCAGAAGCGCCTTCGCTTCAGACACGACATCCGACTGCGCACGACTGCGGTGCGAACCGCGCATCCGCGGAATGATGCAAAAGCTGCATGGATGATTGCAGCCCTCCGCGATCTTGACGTAGGCGAAATGTTTTGGCGTGAGCCGGAAGCGAGGGGTTTCGTAGTCCGGGATGTAAACCGGGCGCGCAGTCACGTCGAACAAAGGCGCGCCGCGTGTTGAGGACTGTGCGGGCGCGGATAGAACGGTTTTTGTTCTGCCAAATTTTTCCGTGTCACGAATGGACTCCTCTTTTTCGTGCCCGGAAGGCGTGCGGCCTTTTTCCAATTCGACAAGCCGCGCGGAGAGCTTCGCTTTCGACGTGGGATGTTGAGTGTCGGGCACCGGGCGCTTTTCCTGAATTTTCCCCGCGCGATTCGCCACCGCCTGGCCGACGATTTCACCGACCTGCGCGACCTGATCAATGCCCATGAATGCGTCCACCTCGGGCATGAGTTTGGGAAGTTCCTCACGAAACCGTTGTGGCAGACAGCCGGAAACGATCACCGCCTGCCCGCGCCGGTTCGCTTCGCGCAATTCCACGGATTCGAGAATGGTGTCCACGCTCTCCTCCTGCGCTGAATCAATGAACGAACAGGTGTTCACAATCACCGCGTCCGCCTGCGCGGCGTCGTTGGTGATTTCCACGCCACCCTTGAGCAGTGAGCCGAGCATGATTTCGGCGTCCACGAGGTTTTTCGCGCAGCCGAGCGAGATCATTCCCACGCGCAGCGGGCGGCCTTTGACGTTTGACTTTGTCACGGGTCGCGGATGCTACGGCACGGCAGACGGCGTGGCAATCTTGGGAAACACTTGGATTTCATGCCCGATGAAATAAACTCCCGCGCATGTTCAATCCGTCCGATCTGTTTGACCTGAAACAAACCGAACACGCCGCATTGTTTGACGGCGTCGAATATGCCTGGGACGCGCTCAAGAAAATCAAAGCCTACGTCGAAGCCAACGCCAGGGCGTCATTGAATAATAAAGTCGAGGGCGTGGCCTGGATCGGCCCGCAGGTTTTCATCGGTGAAGGCACGGTGGTCGAGGATGGCGCGATGATCAAAGGCCCGGCCATCATCGGCAGGAACTGCCAGATCCGGCACAACGCTTATATCCGCGAGCATGTCATCGTAGGTGACGGCTGCGTGGTGGGCAATTCCAGTGAATTGAAGAACGTGCTGTTGTTCAACGGCTGCCAGGTACCACACTTCAACTACCTCGGCGATTCGATTCTTGGTTACAAGGCGCACGTTGGCGCAGGTGTAATTGCCTCCAATCTCAAATCGCTGCCCGGCAACGTGACGGTGGAAAAGGACGGCGTGCCGTTCGACACGGGCCTCCGCAAGTTCGGCGCGCTCATCGGCGACGGCGCGGAAGTCGGCTGCAACAGCGTGCTCAATCCCGGCAGCATCATCGGGCGTGGCGCGGTGATTTACCCCGGCGTCAACTGGCGCGGCATCCTGCCCGCGAACAACATCGCCAAGAATCGGGCGCAGATCGAAGTGGTTGTGCGCCGACTGAGGGAGACGTAACCAAGGTTGCCAAATAATAGAATTGAACCACAGTTCCATTGAGAATAGATTGGCGCAACCTGTATGACCGGCAGAAATGACAATCTTCTGAACACCGGCATTTACACCGTGCCGGATGCGGCGCGCCTTACGCGTGTCTCAAAAGGGCGAATACGGCGCTGGCTTCGAGGATACAAGTTCCGCACCAAGAAAAGGGAACATCACTCCCGGGCATTATGGCACGGGCAGTTAGAGCCAATTGACCGCAGTCTCGCCTTGGGATTCTTGGATTTGATTGAAATCCGGTTTGTGGATGCCTTCCTCAAGGCTGGTGTCAGTTGGACGATGCTCCGTGAAGCACACGAAAAGGGAGTAGAGTTATTTAAGACAAATCATCCATTCTGCACCAAGGGCTTTGTCACCGATGGTCGCGAAATTTTTGTGGAGCTTCATAAGGAAACGGGCGAACGAAGTCTTTTAGACATCGTGAAAAAACAGCAGGTTTTCGTTGAAATTATCACGCCGTTCCTAAAGGAACTCGAATTCGACGCGAGACATACGCTTTTGCGTTGGCGGCCAGCGACGACAAGACGATTGGTAGTGCTTGATCCCACGCGCAATTTTGGCCGTCCTAGTGTTTTGAGCCAAGGTGTGCCAACAGAAGTTCTCGCACAGGCTGCAAAGGTTTCAGATTCGTTGGAAGAGGTGTGCCGCTGGTATGAAGTGCCAAAAGAAGAAATCGAAGATGCAGTTGAGTTCGAACGGCAGCTCGCTGCATGAAGTTCTTTCTAGATAATTGTCTCGCCATTCGTCACGCCCGCGCACTTAACGAGATGGAGAAGCCGGATCACAGTTTTACTCACCTGCAAGACAAGTTTTCTCCTGATACAAAAGATGAGGAATGGATCCGCAAATTGGGTGAGGAAGGAGATTGGGTTGTCATTTCCGGCGATTATCGGATTGGGAAGAATGCACACGAACGAGCCGCTTGGCACCAGAGCGGGCTCACAGTTTTCTTTCTTAGTAAAGGCTGGACGAATATCCCACCGCGGCAACAGCACTCGAAACTTACACTTGCACTGGATGACATAGTTGAAAGCGCAACCAGGGCAAAACCAGGGTCGGGCTTTTCCATCTCCCTGAATGGAAAAATCGAGCAGGTATATTGTCCGTAGGTTTGATGTAAACTCCTCGATCAAGAGAAAATGATTTCTGCTGTTGAACCCCAGCCCATAGGCGCGGATTTGGTCGCGCAGGTGAAGGAGATTTTTTCTCCGACGGGCATCCTGTCGCGCGCGAAGAATTTTGAGTTCCGCCCGCAACAGCAGGAGATGGCCGTGGCCGTGGCGCGGGCGTTGCAGAACCGCGAACATCTCGCGGTCGAGGCGGGCACGGGCGTGGGCAAGTCGCTCGCGTATCTGATTCCGGCGATCCTTTTCGCAATCGCGAACAAGAAGAAGGCGGTCGTCTCCACGCACACGATCAACCTCCAGGAGCAGCTCACAGAAAAAGATCTGCCGATGTTGACGGGCGTGCTGGCGGCGTTGCCCGAGCCCGTGAAATTCCAGTTCACGATGCTCAAGGGCCGGGCGAATTATCTCTGCACGCGCCGGTTGCAAAAAGCGATGCAGCAAAGCGGCAACCTGTTCACGTCATCGGAAGCCGGGGAATTGCAGCGCATCTACGAGTGGTCGAAGGAAACCAAGGACGGCAGCCTGTCCGATTTTGAGCTCGAGCCCGACCCGAAGGTCTGGGCGCAGGTCTGCTCCGAGCGGGGTTTGTGTTCACCGAAGATTTGCGGCTACCAATCGGACTTCGGCAAGGATCACGGCATCTGTTTCTTTCAGCGCGCGCGCAATCGCATCCTCTCGTCGGACGTGCTGGTGCTGAACCACACGCTGTTCTTCACGTTGCTCGGCGGCGTGAATGAGGAACAGGAGGGAGGCATCCTGTTCAAGAACGACTTTGTGATCTTCGACGAAGCGCACACGATGGAACAGGTGGCATCGAGGCACATCGGCCTGAGCGTTTCGAGCGGGCAGGTGCGCTGGGCGTTGAATCGCTTGTGGAATCCGCGCACGGAAAAAGGACTGCTCGCCACGCTGCGGATGGGCAATGCCGTGAAGCTCGTCGCAGACATCCTGGGCGAGTCGGACAAGTTTTTCGAGAACGTCGAGGCCGCATGTGAGGAACTGGCGGGCGAGATGAAGAAGAACTCTTTCGGCGGCGGCGAACGGAGGCGCGCGTGGTCGGAACTGCGCATCCGCCGCGCAGAGCTCGTGAAAGACAACGTGACATTGCCCATCCAGCGGTTGCGCGAGGCGGTGAGCGACCTCATCAAAACGAGCGATGACAAGGACATCGGGCAGGAACTGATCGAGTGCAACCGGCGACTCGGCGAACTGAAGGTGGAGGTGGCGGAGTTCCTGAGCCAGCAGGCACAGGATCACGTCTATTGGGTCGAACGCGCCGGTAAAACGCGGCGCAACCTCTCGCTCAACGCAGCGCCGGTGGATGTGGCAGACTATCTGCGAAGGCGGTTGTTCGAAAGCGACACGAGCATCGTGATGACGAGCGCCACATTGGCGACTTCGTGTTCAGCGGTACGCGGGGCGTCAGGCAGCAATGCCGCGCAACACGCAACACGCAACACGCAGCGACAAAAACAGGTTTCCGGGCTGGAATACTTCGTCAAACGAGTGGGGGCACAAGCCGCGACCCAGCTTCAGGTCGGCACGCCGTTTGATTACGAACAGCAGATGAAATTGTTCACGGTCAAGAGAATGCCCGACCCGCGCGAGGCCGGCTACGCGGATGCGCTGGAAAAATGGATCGAACATTTCGTGAGGCAGACCCACGGCAAGGCATTCGTGCTGTTCACGAGCTACAAGCTCATGCAGGAAATCGCCGGGCGGATGCAGCCGTTCTTTGACAAGCTGGGCATCGCGCTTTTTGTCCAAGGTGCAGGCACGCCGCGCTCGACCATGCTGGAGAAGTTCAAGGAAGACGTGGATTCGGTGCTGTTCGGCACGGACAGCTTCTGGCAGGGCGTGGACGTGCCGGGCGAAGCATTGAGCAACGTCATCATCACGCGGCTGCCGTTCGCCGTGCCGGATCACCCGCTGATCGAGGCGCGCATTGAAGCAATCGAGGCGCGGGGTGGAAATTCCTTCGGTGAATTTTCATTGCCCGAGGCGATCTTGAAATTCCGCCAGGGCGTGGGCCGCTTGATACGGACAAAAACGGACACGGGCATCGTCGTGGTGCTGGACAACCGGATTCTTGCCAAGCAATACGGCCAGGCGTTTCTCGATGCGCTGCCAAAGTGTCCGCTGGAAGTGGTGTGAACATCCGCGCATGTTTGTGTGGATAAAATTTTTTTGCGCGCAGGCGGGAAGTCGTTACATTGGAATCACCGGCCCGCAAAAGCAGTTCAACAGCGCAAGCCGGTAATACCTTCCGCGGGAAGGGGCGGGCATGGAGTTGAAAACGTGTGTCACTCCATGCCCGCTTCAACTTTCTCCGCACAGTTGGGCTGAATTTTTGATTTCCGGGTTTCGTCTGGCATCCATTCATGGCAAAACTTGCGCGCATGAACATCGTTCAAATCACGCCCGGCGCCGGCGCGATGTACTGCGGAAATTGTTTTCGCGACAACGCGTTCGTCGCGGAACTGCGTCGTCAGGGGCATGACGTGACGATGGTTCCGCTTTACCTGCCGTTGACTCTGGACGAGGAGGATCAAAGCGCGGAGTCGCCGATCTTTTTTGGCGGCATCAGTGTTTACCTTGAACAAAAATCCGATCTCTTCCAGCGCGCGCCGGGCTGGCTGCGTCGTTTGCTGGCTTCACGCAAACTGCTTGCAAGAGTTGCCGGACGCGCAGCAAGCACGCGGGCATCTGAAGTCGGAGACATGCTTGTCTCGATGTTGCGCGGCGAGGAGGGACGACAGGCCCGCGAGCTGGAGGAACTGATCGCGTGGTTGAAAACACAACCCAAACCGGATGTCGTGTGTCTTTCGAATGCGTTGCTTGTGGGACTCGCGCGCCGGATCAAATCGGAATTGCAAACCAAGGTCGTTTGCACCTTGCAGGGTGAGGATGCTTTTCTCGATGCGTTGCCGGACTCCCATCGCGACAACGCATGGGGGCTGTTGAGCGAACGGGCTGCGGACGTGGACATGTTTGTCGCACCGAGCAGTTATTTCGGCGGTTTGATGGCAAAACGACTTGGGTTGTCGCAGAACAAAGTCAGTGTCGTTCACAACGGAATCAAGCTGGATGGCTACGAAGCTCGGAGTTCAAACCCCAAACCCCAAAACCAGAAAGCGCCGGTGCTGGGTTTTCTGGCAAGGATGTGCCCTGAGAAGGGGCTGGACGCGCTGGTCGAAGCCTTCATTCTCATCAAGCAACGCGGAAAAGTGCACCGATTGAAACTTCACGTTGGTGGGAGCTGCGGACCAGGCGACGAGGCATTTGTAAAATCATTGCGAAAGCGGCTTGCCGGGGCGGGGTTTGTTGGCGAGGCCATGTTCACGCCAAACCTGAGCCGCGCGGAAAAAATATCCTTTCTTCAAGGACTGTCGGTCTTCTCTGTGCCGGCGAAATACGGCGAGGCATTTGGACTGTACGTGATCGAAGCGATGGCCGCAGGTGTACCGGTGGTGCAGCCGCGTTCGGGGGCGTTTCCTGAAATCATCGAAGCATCAGGCGGAGGATTGACTTGTGCGCCGGACAATCCAGCAGCTCTGGCGGATGCGATCGAATCGTTGCTGCTGGATTCCGAACTGGCCGAAAAGAAAATTGACGCCGCACTAAAGAGTGTTCGCAATCATTTTTCCGCCTCTGCGATGGCAGAAGGAATGTTGTCGGTGTTCAACCGGCTCGTTTGAACGTCATCGAACTGGCAACGTCACCGACCCTTTCTGCAACTGGACGCCCCCGGGAATATGGCCCGGCACGAGCAGGGAAAGCGTGAGCGGCGTACCGGGTTTTGTTTTTCCAAGGGCAGGCGCGGCGGTCGCAGGCACACCGATCAAGCTTCCTCCCACCGCAGTCACAACAAGACCCGGTTCAAGGGCAGCGGATTGCGCCGGGCTGTTCGTCTCGATTTCAGTGACGAGAAGCGCGTCTTCCTGTGCAATCTGAAAACTTGCGGCTTGCTGCGCGGTCAGTTCCGTTGTCACCAGCCCCAGCTTTTCCCGCAGCAGCATCCGGATCAGATCCATCAACGGCAACAGCTCGACTTCCAGTTTCTTTTGCCGTCCTTCATCGGAAACCGTCAGGCTCGCGCGGTGTTTTGAATTTGACGCCATCAACGAATTGAGCGCCACCAACCCGGCGACCTGCTGGCCGTTGACTTGAAGAATCTCCTGACCGACGCGCAGACCGGCGCGGTCTGCGGGGCTGCCCTTTTGCACGTCGCGCACGGTCACAGGAAGCTGTGTTCCATGAAACCGCGCGCCAAACCACAGCTTCGATGTCCATTCGAGCGTGAAGAAATCCGAAAGTGCGGAGGCTATCTGTTTGACGGGGATGGCGAACTTCAACCCTGTTCCTTCGCGGCCTTCGTAGAGCGCAACGTTGATGCCGATGAGTTCACCGCGCAGGTTGACGAGTGCGCCGCCGCTGTTGCCGGGATTGATGTCGGCGTCGGTTTGCAGCCAGTCCGGGTAACTCAACGGCTGGCTCAGGGACATGGAGCGCCGGTTTTTTGAACTGAGGATTCCACGCGAAACCGAGCCTCCGAAGCCGTAGGGATTCCCGACAGCGATGACCGTTTCGCCGAGCAGCAGATCGTCGTCCTTCGCGAATTGAACGCCCTTCACCGGCGGGTCATCAGGTTGAAGAATGATTTTCAGCAACATCAGGTCGGTGAGTTTTTGTCCCAACACCGGCTTGGCTTGATACGCGCGTCCATTGGACAATTGAACCTGGATTCCGGTCGTGTCCTCGCTGTCCACGACATGAAGCGTGGTGAGGACGTAAACCTCTGTTCCAACCTGTTCCAAAATGACGCCCGAGCCGACACCATTGAGAGTTTGATATGAAAACGGACTCGTGCCCCCCCCGGATAAACGATCGTTCCATTGTTCGATGATCGTTTTGCGCCGCGATGTGGCGATGTTCACAACCGACGGCATGACTTTTTCCACCGCGCTCACCGTAGCGTCGCGACGGACATCCTGATCCCCCCCTGTTTGCGGTGCGGGCGGATTCGGCCCACAGCCTGACACAAGCAGGCAGACGAGCGGCAGACATATCAACCACCGCCGGTCAAAAAGTGGATTTGAAACTTGCTTGCTCATTCACTGATTCGTTTCGGGACTTGACTCTGCCCAAGCCGGAGAGCAAAAGCAATCGCGCGTGACCACGATTCCTGATTCGTTCTACGCCCGCTGGCGCCAGCGCAGCATTGCGGGGAGCGCGCTGCGCGACGATTGCGACGCACCGCCGGAGCGTCTCCTCCAGGCCATCTGGCAGCATCAACGACTCATGCGCGCACAACTCACCGCGCTGGACGGACGCCGCGTACGCGTGCTGCATCCGGGATTTGCGAGCACCGGAGGAGGGCCGGATTTTCGCGGCGCGTTGATTCAATTTGAAAACGACCCACCCCGAAACGGCGACGTGGAGGTGGACATCCGCAGCGGCGGCTGGCGCGCGCACGGGCATGATCGCAACCCGGATTTCAAAGATGTGATTCTGCATGTTGTCTGGGATGCGGAAAAGACTTCCACCGGACTCCCCGCACTGGCGTTGCGAAAATTTTTGGACGCACCGCTCGCTGAACTCAGCCTGTGGCTCGAGCGTGAGCCTGCACAATCCCTGCCTGCGGAATGGCGGGGCAAATGTTCCGCGCCGTTGCGTGAATTGTCGCGCAACCAACTCGACGCGCTGCTGCGGGAGGCCGCCCGGGTGCGATTGCAATCGAAAGCGGCGCATTTCTCGGCACGTGCCCGGCAGGCGGGTTGGGAACAGGCGTTGTGGGAAGGATTGTTCCGCGCACTCGGTTACAAACAAAACATCTGGCCGATGCAGTCTCTCGCGGAAACACAGTCACGTTGGCGCGGGTGTGCGGGTTCGGTGCTTGAATTGCAGGCGCTGGCCCTGGGTGTGAGCGGACTTTTGCCGGCGGAAGCCTGGCGCACGGAGGCCGGAAAATATCTCCGGCGCGCCTGGGATTGCTGGTGGCGCGAACGCGATGCCTTCGCCGACTGCACACTGCCGAAATCGTTGTGGCGGTTTCACGGCTTGCGACCGGCGAATCATCCGCAACGAAGGCTGGCACTGGCAGCACACTGGTTGTTTGCGGGAAACCTGCCGGCGCAATTGGAACGATGGTGTGCGACGACAACAGGCGATGACGGGCTGCTGGATTCACTCGTGGATTTGTTACAGGTCAAGCAGGACGATTTCTGGTCGTGGCACTGGACATTCCGTTCTGCTCGTCTGCCCAAAGCGCAACCTTTGATCGGCGCAACGCGCGTGACGGATCTGGCAATCAACGTGATCCTCCCATGGCTGTGGACTCGTGCAGCCGAAGGACAAAATGAATCGCTGCGGCGGGAAATCGAGCGGCGTTATCAAGCATGGCCTGCCGCCGAGGACAATTCCGTGCTCAGACTGGCCCGACAACGATTGCTTGGTGGCGCAGCGAGAAACGTGTGCAAAGGAGCGGCAGCACAGCAGGGGCTGATTCAAATCGTCCGCGATTTTTGCGGCCATGCGAACTCGATTTGTGACGGCTGCGGCTTTCCCGAACTGGTACGGCAGTGGACGAAGGCGGCCTGACCGGAAAAGCGAAGCTGGAACGATTACAGTTTCTCGAAAGGATTGTTCGAAAAACCGTCGGCGCTTTCCGATGACGCACTTTTCTGCCTGTGAATTTGAACGGGTTTGGCACCATGCGCCTGCGGTTTCGGCTCTTTCGGCTCTGAATGAAGTTTTGGCGGCGTCTCGCCTTCCTCAAGCTGACGCGGATTCTTCGCACGCTTGTTGCGCGGAAGCGGGCTGATCATCACGTTGATGCCACGCCCGATGAGTTTCGGCTGAAAGTCAGGATGGCCGTACGGCGCGATATCCTCGATGAACTTGTTGATCACCTGAAAACCGAATTCAGTGTGCGCCATTTCACGCCCGCGGAAACGAAGCGCAATCTTGACCTTCATGTCCTCGCAAAGGAAATCAATCGCGTGCGTGGTCTTGATGGAAAGGTCGTGCGGATCAATGCGCGGCGAGAGTTGAATCTCCTTTACCATCGTCGCGTGTTGATGCTTCTTGGATTCCTTCTCCTTCTTGGCCTGTTCATAGCGGAACTTGCCGAAATCCACGAGCCGGCAAACGGGCGGTGCCGCGTTTGGCGCGATCTCGACCAGGTCCACGCCATTCTGGCGGGCGAGATTGAGGGCATCATTCAACGAAATGACGCCAAGCTGGTTGCCGTCCACGCCAATGACGCGGACTTCCCGGGCACGAATTTTCCCGTTGATCCGGGTAAACGACGCGGGCGAGGAATTACGAGGGGGGAAAGGGCGGCTCAAGACACCCTCAATGGTTGCGACATGGTTATTGCGTTCTGCATCAAGCTGGCCGGTGCTGCACCGGCATCATTAACAGCCGAGTTCTTAGGCTGTTTGGCAGGAAACGGCAAGAAAAAAAGTCGCATCAGTCCAGCCCCCTCTCGGTCAGATCGTCCTCGTCCAGCCCAAGGTAATGCCCAAGTTCATGCATAAATGTGGTATGAATCTCATCGAGAAAAATCTCTTCATTCCGATCCGCAAAGTCCCAGATATTTTCAAGAAACAGAATGATCTGGGGCGGCATCGGCACCTGCCCTTCCTCGACAAACTCCGCTCCCGTGAACAGTCCCAGGGTATCCGGCATGATGCCTTCGGCGACCAGCGCCTGATTTGGCACACGCTCAAATGTCACCGGAAGTTGACGGGCTTTTTCGCGAAGCGGGGCAGGAAGTTCCGACAAGGTGGCTTCGATTTCCCCGACGGCTATCGCTTTGAGTCTTTCGAGTTCCACGATGACAGAAATCATGCCCGGCTGATGAATCAACGTTTGGTGCCACGACGTCGCGAGCGTTGGAACGCGCGCAGCACCTCCGGGTTGTCTTCAAAATAAGTCGCCAGATCGGCCAGCATTTCGAGCGTGTCCGGGCTGAGATGATGTTCAATCCCTTCGATGTCGGCGCGCTGCGTTTCCGCGTCGAGGCCCACCAAAGAAAAAAAGCGGGACAACGTCGCATGTCGGTTCTGGATGAGCCGCGCAACTTCACGCCCTTCATCCGTCAGCACAAGGCCGCGGTATTTTTCATACTTCACGAACCCCGCGCGACTGAGTTTCTGCACCATCACCGTCACTGACGCGGCGCGCACTTTGAGCGAAGACGCAATATCCGCCACGCGCGCGTAGCCTTTCGCCTCGATCAATTCATGGATGCGTTCGAGGTAATCCTCCGCACTCTGGCTGGGGCGAGCGAGCTTGGGCATGGCCACGGAATTAAACAGTGCTTTGCGCCATGGCGCAAGCCGCGCGACGTTCATGCGGCGGGTTTCCGCGCAAAAATCAATGTCGGGAACACATTTCCCGGATTGCCGCTTCGCAACCGGTGGCCGGTTCGCTATTCTTCGCGCATGGATAAAGAACGCGTTGCGGAAATCCTGGTCGAAATCGGCACCCTCCTGGAACTCAAGGGCGAAAACCCTTTCAAAACACGCGCCTACCAGAACGGTGCGCGCATCATCGAGGGGCTGAATGAGCCGTTGCAAAAACTGGTCGCCGAGGAACGACTTGGCGAACTCAAGGGCATCGGCGACGCGCTCCAGCAGAAAATCACCGAACTCGTCACGACGGGAAAGCTCAAGTATTACGACGACCTCAAAGCCTCCGTGCCTGCGGGGCTTGTTGCCATGCTCGACATTCCGGGTCTTGGTCCGAAAAAAATCATCGCGCTGAACAAGCATCTTGGCGTGGATTCGGTCGAGAAACTTGAGGCTGCGTGCAAGTCCGGCAAGGTCGCCGAACTCGACGGTTTCGGTGAAAAGACGCAGTCGAAATTGCTCGAAGGCATCACGCATCGCCGCCTTTACGCGCAACGCACGCGGCTGGATGACGCGCTCGCCGTGGCGGAGCCGGTGCTGGAGAGCCTTCGTCAGCATCCGGATGTGATCCGTTGCAGCACGGCGGGCAGTTTGCGCCGCTGGCGTGAAACGATTGGCGACATTGATTTTTTGGTTTCCTCCAAGCAACCCGCAGACGTGATCGAATTTTTCGTCGCGCAGCCGGGCATCCTCAGCATCAGTGCCAGGGGCGACACAAAAGCCAGCGTGATTTTGCAAGGTGGCATCCAGGCGGATTTGCGCGTGGTGACTGACGAGGAATTTCCGTTCGCGCTCGCCTACTTCACGGGCAGCAAGGAGCACAACATCGTGATGCGCCAGCG
>CAZFNB010000005.1:0-13947 GCA_964520235.1 uncultured Bifidobacterium sp.
GCTGTCGCAACGAGATCAGCGTCGGAAAGCTTGAGTTTCTGTGCCCGGCGCAAAATCCAGCGCACGAAAGGTTCGCCGAATTCCTCCCGGCCAGTGGTTTTTGGCGGACGACGACGAAGGAACGGATGTTTCATGCTTTCAGCGAGCAACCTTGCGGAAACCTTTCCGCGCGCGGCGGTTTTGCCATTGCGGTCGAATGAGAGCCGCCCCCGCGTCATTTTTGAAACGAGCGCATCCACGACCATGTTTGCCGGGCCGGTGTCGAAAGCGATGACTTGATCCAGCGTGGCGCGTGGTGGAAGGAATGTGAGATTGCCGATGCCTCCGAGGTTTTGGACGATGCGCGGTCTTGTGTCATGAGTGAACAACGCCCAATCTGCGAATGGCACAAGCGGCGCGCCCTGACCGCCTGCCGCCATGTCACGTGTGCGAAAATCCGCCACAGTGGTGATACCCGTGCGTTCAGCGATGACACAAGGCTCTCCGATTTGGAGCGTGGAAGGATGTTTTGCGTCCGGCAGGTGATGAACAGTTTGTCCGTGTGAACCGATGGCGGTGATGTCGCGTGGTTTGAGCCTGGCTTTCCGGATGGCAGCTTTGGCGGCTTTGGCAAAATGTTCGCCAAGGAGAAAATTCAGTTCGCAGATTTCAGCAACTGTTCCAAGAAGCCCGGCTTGCAATACGCGGTGTCGAAGAGCGGCGGGGAAGGGGATATGCGTGTGGGCGAAAAGTCTTGCCGTCAATTGCCGTCCGACGCCTGAAATTGCGGCGACCACGGCGTCAATGCCGTCGGCAGACGTACCGGACATGAGGCCGACGTAGAGTTTTGTGTCCGACAGGGAACGATTGGCGCGCTGCATGGGTGGAAATTAGAAAACCGCGCGGTGTCACACAAGCGGGTAAGGAATTGCCGTTTGCCATCCGGGGACTGTCGTGCTCTAATCTTCGGTATCAGTGGCGCGGCGCAAACAATCGCGTCACAGCAAACACCTATGTTGACTCAAACTGAAGAAGATGCGGTCGTGGCCAAGACGAGAGAGCTGTGTGATGCGATTGTCGCCCAGCCGAACATGAAAGCCATCCGCAGAAACATTGACGCATTTCTGGCGGACGAAAAGGCCCGGGCTGCCTACGAATCCCTGATGACCAAGGGACAGGAATTGCACGAGAAGCAGCACCGTTCGATGCCGTTGACCGGCGAGGAAATCAGCGCTTTCGAGAAACAGCGCGAGTCCGTCTTGAACAATCCTGTGTCGCGCGGTTTTCTGGATGCGCAACAGGCGTTGCAGCAGGTGCAGGAGATCGTTCATAAACACGTCAGCAAGACCCTGGAGACGGGGCATGTGCCGACAGCGGAAGAGCTGACGTCCGGTTCCTGTGGTGAGGGCTGCGGTTGCCACCACTAAGGTTGTGGCTTCAGGGATGAATCCAATCGTGCGTGCGAGCGGGAAATCTGTTCGCGCGCAACTTTTTTGCGGTGGTGACGTTGGTGTTCTTGACGCCGACGTTGTGCGAGTTCAGGGCGGGCATGGTGTCCGTCGTCGTACGATGAGGCGTGACATCAAACCATGAAAACACATCACACACATCGTAAAAGAGGATTCACCCTCATCGAAATCATGATCGTCGTCGCCATCATTGGCGTGCTTGCGGCGATTGCTGTTCCGAACCTGCTCGGAGCCATCGAACGCGCGCGCAAACAGGCGTGCGAAGTGAACCGGAAGAACATTGACGGCGCAAAGCTCCAGTGGTCACTGGTCAACAGCCAGCCGTCCGACGCGCAGCCCACGGACGAAGATCTGTTCGGCAAAGGGCGGTTCATTGATCATAAACCGAACTGTCCCGCCGGCGGCAGATACAATGTCAATGCCGTCGAGGACAAATGCACTTGCAGCGTGGTTGCGCACGCGAACTGACCTTTTTCAAACCACCACCCAATGATCAAACACCCGGTCCGCCATCTGACGCTTGTTGCGTTGATACTCTTTCCGTACACGAATCTGTCCTGCGCCGACGAAGCCAACAGTCCCGGCTGGTTGCTGGTCGCCAACAAAGGCGATCACACGCTTGGCATCATTGATCCCGTTGCTGGAAAGCAAATCGCCGCCGTCCCGGAAGAAGGTAACACGGGCCATGAAGTCGTTGCGTCGCCGGATGGAAAGTGCGCATTCGTGCCGGTCTTTGGTGACTCAGGAGTGGGCCGCGCCGGGACTGACGGTGAACTGGTGCGTGTGATTGATCTGGAGCAGAAAAAAATTACCGGCACGGTGAATTTTGGCAAAGGCGTGCGTCCGCATTGCGCGGTGTTCGGGCCGAAGGACGGGTTGCTCTATGTCACGGCGGAACTCGCGCAGTCAGTGGCAGTGATTGATCCGGCGGCCTTGAAAATCATCGGGATGATCCCGACGGGCCAGGCAGAATCGCACATGCTTGCCATCACCCGTGACGGACGGCGCGGTTACACGGCCAACGTCAGCCCGGGTACGGTTTCAGTGCTGGATATGGAGTCCCGGAGGCTGGTCACGACGATTCCCGTTTGTAAAAAAACGCAGCGCATTTCACTGTCTGTGGACGACCGTTGGATTTTCACCTCGGATCAAAACGAAAAGCGGCTGGCGGTGATTGATGCGAAAACGAACGGTGTTGCACGGTGGATTGAACTGCCCGGCATCGGTTACGGCACTGCGCCGACGCCTGATGGCCGATGGTTGATTGTCGCCATGCCGGTGGCGCATCAGGTGGCTGTTATTGATTTGCAGGTGATGAAGGTGGCGCAAGTGTTCGATGTGCCGCGGGCACCGCAGGAAGTTCTGGTGCGTCCCGACGGCGGAGAGGCCTATGTATCGTGCGACGTGAGCGCAAAGGTGGCGGTGATTGATGTGAAAGGATGGAAAGTATCGCGGTTGATTGATGCGGGGCCGGGTGCGGATGGATTGGCGTGGGCGCGCAGGAACTGACTAGCGCGCTTTCCTCCATTCAGCATATTTCTTCAAAGCTGCCTGCGGTGCATCGTTGAACCAGGCGTAGCCAATCCGCCTTTCACGCGAAATTTCCTCGACGGTGTCGTGAATGCTTTTGTCGCGGTCACCGAAGATGGGGCGATTGCTGCCGATTTCGTAATAGCGCGCCCAAAGCGGGCCGCTGCCGGGAGCAGGCACAAGATGTCGTCCATCGTCGCCGACGGTCTTGAATTCCACGTCCTTGAGTTCGGTTTTCTCAAACCACGCGACCGCTGCCTTGATGGACTCAACAACTTGAGGCGACGGTTCTGGCAGCGACATGAGAAATGATATGAGGCCGGCGGATTCGGAGCCTGAAAGTGATGGCATTTCGTAGTTGCGGGCTGAAGTCGGTTTCAGGGTCAGCGCGTCGTGTTGTTGGCACCAGACGGTGCGGTTGCCGTCCACAATCACCTGTGAAGCGAGGATGCACTGGATGCCGAGATTAAGACGATCCGCGGCCTGACCGCGTTCGCGGGGTTCGACGAACGCAAATTCATCCCTTCCCAAACTCACATCCCGCAGAAGTTCCAATACGTGAGCCATCGCGCCATCGTTGTAAGTCACCGCGTCGTGGTATCCGCCGATGACCGGCCAGATTTGTGGCCAGCCGCCATTTGGGTATTGCGAATTGAAAATGTAGCCGAGTCCGCGCCGAAACGAGGCGACGTAGTGTTTTGACTCGTCCTGCTTGTGCAAAGCCGTGATGACGCGTGCGAGAAACCGCAACTGGGTCGTGGTCGCGTCGTTGTCGAACGTGCCGACATAGCTCCACTGATCATCGCGAGGCGTATCAAAATCCTCATTGGAAAGATACAGCGAGCGGTTGTCGGATGAAAAGTGCTGGCCTGGCGCGCGGGTTTTCGTCGTCATGTCGAGCCGCTTGCTCCAGCCACCCGAGGGTGTCTGAAACGAGACGATGGCATCGGCGATTTTCCGTGCCTGTTCCCCGGCATACCATTCTGCGGGGCGACCGAGCGGGATGTTTGCGAAGGATCGGGCGGCAGGGGCGGGTGTTGTTTGTTTGAGTCCGTGGGCCTTCAATTCGCTTCGCAGGAATTCCTGGTCCGCGCGCAAGTGTTGCTCGGAGCGTGCGAGATAGTTGGACCAGACGGTTGTTTGATCGGATGGCAACGAGGAGATTCGCTGCCGAGTCAGCGGCGCGGCAGGGACGTTTGTGCCGATGATGGCGGCATTGCACATCGCGCAGGTGCAAAGAAGCATCGTTGCCAGGATTCTTCCGCGGATGTTCATGCGTTGTGAGACTAACGTGGAGGCTCGTAAATTCAACGGGAATGAATGCCGGGCTTGAATCCGAACGTAAAATGGTGCCCCGGCCAGGACTCGAACCTGGGACCAATTGATTAAGAGTCAACTGCTCTACCAACTGAGCTACCGAGGCAACCAGCAAGGCGGAAAGCATTTCAATCACGGGCGTTCTTGTCAATGTTTTGATTCCGGCAATTTCGCTGTTCCATTCCCGTGCCAGCGGTGACGGGTGAACGCCGTCACCGTGCCTGCCGCAAACAGCGCAAAACTTGATGCTATCGCAATGACTCCGGCTGGCGTGCCTTCCAGTTTGAGCAACAGATGGTTTGCGGGGCTGCAAAGCATCACAAGCATCGCCGCCACCGGTACAACCAGCGGTTGCCAGTTGAGTTTTACAAACCATCGGACGCCGCAGATCGTCAGCACAAGCGCGCCCGCCAATGTCGGATGAAGGAATCCAACTCCGCCACGTGCCCAGATCATGCTGTGCATCACCCAGCTGACGGCGATAAACCATCGTGTCGCGGCAACACCGGCATGCTCGTAATCACGCCAGCGCAGGCTGTGAGCGAGGAAGAAAGCCATTCCGGCTTGGATCGCCCAATGTGCTGTGTTGTGTTCCGGTTTGCACATGGCGGCGGCACAAGCAGCGGCAATCGCTCCCAGCAATCCGAGTTTTGGATTCCGCGAAAGTGATGTGGCCAGGAGAATATAAGCCGTTGCCGCCATACCAATCAGTTTCACCCGGTCAAAGCCAGCAAAGTGTGGCATCATCCAATCCACCGGAACAGCCGCGACAAGTGCTGCGAGAGAAATCAATCCAAGCTGCAAAGCGATTTTGTTTTTACGTTCACGCCAGGTGATGACGGCGTAAGTCGCGACATCAAGCAATGTCAGCACGACAAAAACATGGCTTCCGACGACGCCGATGGACACCAATGTCGTCAAGAGCGGCAAACCAATCGCCGCTGCCCGCCAGTATGGCAGGTGTTTGGAAACGAAATCCGGGAGCTTGAGATAGGCTGTCCATGCCAGCACCCAAAGTGCGGGTGTGACCATGTCACGGTTCAAATTGAAATCGTAAACGTAACCGAGGCAGTAGAGGTGGGTGGCGGTGCCGACAAGCCAGAACGCCAAAAGCGCCTGCGGAAACCAGCGTCGTTGTGTGAGAGGATGATCGTCGTTGACCGGTTTGGGCAACAGGTTTGCCAGCGCACATAGCGCGGGCAGAACGATAAACCACACGCATTGATTCGTTTCATACGCCGGGCCTGATTCGAGTTTTGTGCCAAATTTCGATTCGTGCAAATGCCGATAGATGACAGGCAACGCGGCATTGGTCGCCAGCAGGATTGCGCCGATTCCGAACAGCCGTGATGTCGGCCACAATTCCTGCACGCGGCGGCGCAAAGCATCCGTGCGCAAAGCTGCGATTACCGCCGCGATGATGCACAATCGCCAGACCCATTTATGCTCGATGAGCGCGGCGTGGCTCACGAGGATGAACGGTACGAGAATGAGCAGATTTTCCAGCACCACAAGCATCGTTGAATCGTACCAGATGCGTCGCCGCGCGAGAATCGCGGCAGTGATCACAAGCGCAAGTTCATAAAGCTGGATTGAACTGAAGTTGAACGTAAGCTGGCCGGTTTCTGTCGGAAGAAAATTTACATCAATCGAAATGCGATACATTCCGTAAAGCAGCAGCGCCGCGCTCGCGAGAAAGAACGGATTGCTGACGAGAAGTTTTTTAAGCCAGTAAAAGTGCCTGATGTTGTGGGACGGTCTTGGCGGTGGCGCAGGTACATATTCGATGGGAGGAGGAACATTCGGGTCGTTTGCGGGACGGGATTCTTCATTCATAAAGCCTCCGCTTGTTGATTTGATTTGTGCCCGGATGAACTTGAGCATCGCGCACGCCAACATCAGATTTCCGCGAGATACGCAGTGATCTGGTAAAGTGCGCAGTGCGCAGCGCTTGAACATGCGTGATTCTCACGCAACTTGCGTGAAAATCATCATGCCGACCGCCCTCGCTTTGACTTCGCTTCAGGGTTTTCCTAACCTGTGAACATGAGAGTGATTCGCCACACGGACGCGGACTTCGCTGAAAGACTTCGTGAAGTCGTTGCACCTTCGAGCTTGTTCGATCCGGTCATCGAACAGCGAACTCGCGCGATTTTGGATGGCGTTCGCGAGCGCGGCGATGCTGGCGTGCTCGAATTCACAGAGCGTTTTGACGGGGCTAAACTTTCTGTGAACCAGCTTGCGGTGACAATGGAGGAATTGCTCGCCGCGTCGCTCAAAGCGGATGAATCGTTGCGGGCAGCGGTTGCTGAGGCGGAAAAAAACATCGCCGCGTTTGCGAAAAGATCACGGCGCAAGGATTGGCAGATGAAAAATTCCCACGGCGCAAGCGTGGGCGAAAAGTTCGATGCGCTCCAGCGCGTCGGGATTTACATCCCGGGCGGTACGGCTCCGCTGGTTTCCACGACATTGATGACCATTACGCTTGCCAGGGTGGCGGGTTGCAGGGAAATCGTCGTTTGCACGCCTTGTGGCAGGGACGGCGGCATCAATCCGGCCCTGTTGTTCTCGGCGCGGGCGGCGGGTGCGACAGAGATTTATCGAGTGGGAGGAGCGCAGGCCATCGCCGCAATGGCTTATGGCACCGACACGATCCGCCGTGTGCAAAAGATTTTCGGCCCGGGCAACGCCTACGTGAGCATGGCCAAGCGGCTGCTGTTCGGGTTGGTGACGATTGATCTGCTGGCCGGGCCCAGTGAAGTGCTTGTGCTCGCGGACGAGACAGCGAACGCCAGGTTCATCGCTGCTGATTTGCTCGCTCAGGCCGAGCATGGTTCGGGTCATGAGCGTGTCTGGCTGGTGACGACCTCGGCGAAAATTCTGAAAGCTGTTGAAAAAGAGATCGCCAGACAGATTCCCAAGCTCGCTCGGCGCGACTTCATCCGACGCGCGCTCGACAAAAACGGCTGGTTGATCCAGGTGGAATCACTTGACGATGCCGTGGCTTTGACAAACCAGCTTGCACCGGAGCATTGCGAAGTGATGACGCGCAAAGCCGGGGACGTGGCGCGCGACATCGTGACCGCCGGGGCGATTTTCCTCGGCGATTTTTCCCCGACGGTTCTGGGCGATTATGTTGCAGGGCCGAGTCACACATTGCCTACCGGTGGTGCGGGAGCATCGTTCCCCGGACTTACCGTGGATCAGTTTCAACGTCGTACCAGCTATGTCGAGTACGGTCGGGGATCACTGAAGAAGGCACTGCCTGCCGTCAGAAAATTTGCCGGATTTGAGGGCTTGGACGCGCATGGGAAATCCGCAGAAATCCGAGACTGATTTGATGTGGGTGAAGAATTTCGCCGGGCACAGCGCATCGGATTTTGAAAAGAACCTTGCCAATAAAGCCATGAATCGGTTGAATGTGCGTCCCTTTGGATGGCTGGGTAGCTCAGTTGGTAGAGCAGAGGACTGAAAATCCTTGTGTCGCCGGTTCGATTCCGGCCTCAGCCACCATTTTTCGGAGCAAATCTTCCTTTTCCCTTTCACAGAGACTGGTGTCATCAAAATATGTTACCGGGAAAGGGGTGTTTGAAAGGGTGCTTTTTCCACCAGCGAAGAAGTTGCTTCGCGAAAACTTTCACCTGAATGACCTGCAAGGTGAAAATTGGTGGAGCCGAGGAGATTCGAACTCCTGACCCCCACAATGCCATTGTGGTGCTCTACCAACTGAGCTACGACCCCAACCAAAAGCATCTTCAGTCTATAAACGCTGATGTCGAAGTCAAAGCATTTAACAATTCTTGTCTTGCTTGAAATCATTCTTCATCCAGGGGTGGATTGGCGTGAAGCGGTCATTGCTTGTCGGGTCTCTGGAATTTCATCAAGTGTCGTCGGCTTTTCGGACGAGCATTGCCCCGGGGAATTTCCCGGGGTTGTTGGCTTTCAAGACAAGAGATGCCCAAGCTTTTCCGGCAAATTGATTCTTTGCTTCAACAGTTTTGAAAACATGCTGAGAACCGCTGTTTTATGGGAGTTTTCTGAAATTTTTTCAGAGAGTCCAAAGTTGTTTCAATTGTGGCGATTTCAGACACGGGCCGCCGAAATGAACGGCGCGGAGAAGTTGGCAACGATTTTGCAATAGCCATGACTCGATGTGCTATCAAGGAGTTGTTTCTCGGGTGGGACGCAAGGTTAAGTCACTCTTTCTCTGCTGTCTCACAGTTCTAACGCAAATCTCGGCCTTTGCCGTCGGCAGTGTGAATCTCGCGTGGGACGCGAGCACAGATGCCAGCGTGACCGGTTACAAGGTCTATTACGGCGTGGCCAGCGGCGCGTACACGAATTCCGTCACGCTTGGAAATGTCACCACGACGACCCTCAACGGGTTGACGGACGGTGTGAAATACTATTTCGCGGCGACCGCGAGAACTTCCGCGGGCATTGAGAGCGATCTCTCGAATGAGACCAGCTACACCGTTCCGGGCGCAGGCGGCGGTGGCAACAACGCTCCGACGCTCAACACGATCGCCAACGTCACCATCAACGAGGACGCCTCCCAGCAAACCGTGAATCTCAGCGGCATCAGCGCAGGCACGGGTGAATCGCAGACGCTGACGGTCATTGCCTCGTCGAGCAATACAGGTTTGATTCCTACGCCGACGGTGACTTACACCAGCCCGGGCGCCACCGGCTCGGTGCGGTTCACTCCGGCGGCCAACGCCAACGGCAGCGCGACAATCACGGTCACGGTCAACGACGGCCAGGCCACCAACAACACCATTTCCCGATCGTTCACGGTCACCGTCAACGCGGTGAACGACACGCCGACGTTGAACACGATCGCAAATGTTTCAGTGGCTGAGGATGCGCCACAGCAAACGGTCAATCTGTCTGGCATCGGCTCAGGGGCAGCGAATGAATCACAAACACTCGCCGTCACCGCGTCGTCCAGCAACACTGGATTGATTCCAACCCCGACGATCACCTACACCAGCCCGAATGCGACCGGTACGTTGCGGTTCACTCCGGTGGCCAACGCAAGCGGCTCGGCCACGATCACTGTGACCGTGAATGATGGGCAGGCGGCCAACAACACCGTCTCACGCACATTCACTGTGAACGTCAACTCGGCAAACGATGCTCCGACGATTTCGACCATTGCAGACCAAACCATCGGCTCCGGCGGTGCTTCGTCACCAATCGCGTTTACCGTCAGTGACACTGAAACGGCCGCGAATGCGTTGACGCTTGCTGGCTTCTCGGCGAACACAAACCTTCTTCCGCTGGCCGGCATCGCTTTAGGCGGCAGCGGCAACAACCGCACGGTGACGCTGACACCTGCCGCCGGGCAATCTGGAGAAACCGATGTGATTATCACGGTTGGAGACGGCTCAACCACGGCGAGCAGCACGTTCCATCTTTCCGTCACGAACGCGCCGTCGTCGCCGAATCAGATCCTCGTCACCTCCGACACCGGTGGAACGATCAGTCCGAATCTGAGCGCCACGCCGCTTGTGATCGGCAAGACATATTCGATGACGGCAAAGCCTGTGGCCGGTTACGAATTCGCGGGCTGGCATGGCAGTTTCCACTCGATGAATCCCAAGCTCTCGTTTGTGATGACCTCGAATCTGGTGTTGGAAGCCGATTTCGTCCCCAGTCCTTACGTTCCCGCTGCCGGCTACTACAACGGTCTGTTCTTTGAAGAAGAAGCCGTGGCGCTGCAAAGCGCGGGTTGTTTCAAAATCATCGTGACCACGCGCGGCTACTATTCCGGTTCGCTGCAACTCGGGAAGTCACGTTACTCATTCTCAGGCAAACTGGATTTGAGCCTGCACGGCAGCGCCAGCATCACACGCAAACTGATGACGCCGTTGCTGGTGGACTTCCAGTTCGGCACGAACTCGAATCTCGGCGAGATCACAGGCACGGTGTCGGATGGTGCATGGACTGCGGATCTGTCCGGAGCACGGAGTCCTTTCAACTCCAAGTTGAATCCTGCGCCGCAGACGGGCAATTACACGCTCGTGATTCCGGGATCGGACGACAGCGTGAATCAACCGCGCGGTCACAGCTACGGCTACACCTCGGTTCGCGCAAACGGCATGGTCATGTTTGCCGGAACTTTGGCGGACGGCACGCGGATCAGCCAGTCGGCGTATGTCACACAGGACGCGGCCTGGCCGTTCTATCTCTCCCTCTACAAAGGCGCTGGAGCCATGACAAGCTGGCTTACGTTCCAGAATGATTCGGAGAGCGACATCAACGGTTCTTTGAGCTGGATCAAAGCCACGAACACAATCGCAAAATACTATCCGACCGCGTTCACAAATGAAACGAAGGCAATCGGCTCAACCTATGTGGCGCCAGTTGCTCCGGCAGTGATCCTGGACATGGTGAATGGCGCGGTGAACTTCGCGGGCGGCAATCTGCCGGCGAACTTTGGCAATCTCGTCACGATGGGGCTTAACAGCAAGATCACGAACCTGAGCACGAACGCCATGACGTTGAGCTTCTCGACCTCGCGCGGCACGTTCGCAGGCAAGGTCACAGATCCGTCCACGGGCAACAGCTATGCGTTCGGCGGCGTGGCGTTCCAGAAGTTGAATGTCGGCTACGGCTCGATGCTCGGCACGAACTTGAGCAGCGAGGTGAGCATCGTTCCGCAAGGCGTGCTCATGACATCACTGCCTTGATGCAGTGACGCGGGATTTGGGGGCGTGAAGATTCGGCGGCAGGGCGGACTTAAAAGGGGGTGGCGCTCAATCCAAGCCGAGAATCTTCCGCCCCTGTTCCGTTATCATCGAATGATGCCAGGGCGGATCCCAGACGACCTCCACGCGCGCATCGTCCACGCCCGGTAGCCCGAGCAATTTCACCTGCGCGTCACCGGCGATTGCCGGTCCCATTCCGCAACCCGGCGCTGTAAGTGTCATTTTCACATCTACACGAGCGCCGCCGTCCGGTAACCGTTGCAGTTGCATGTCGTAAACGAGCCCGAGATCAACGATGTTGACGGGAATCTCAGGATCAAAACAGGTCTTCAACGTTTCCCAGATCATTTTTTCATCCACTACGTCTCCCGATGCTGATGTTGGTTGTGATGTTGAAACAACCAATCCAAGCGCGTCTGCGTCCTGTGTCGCGATTCTGAAAAGTCCCTGGTCGGAATGAACCGTATAAGTGCCGCCAAGTGTTTGCGTGATGGTGACTGATGTCCCGGCGGGCAACGTTGCCGCAATCCCGGCCGGGATTTGCACGGCAGCGCAATCGCGTTTCAATTCAACGGTGGCGGGCGTATTCATGTTCGCTGTTCACGAGAGTAACCGGTCTGGCCGCAGGGACAAATGATTTCAGTGCGTCTTGTCTCGACTTTTTGAGAATGAGTGCGAAGGAACGCCGCCGCGTCGTGATCGTGCCCGGAGTCAAAGCTGGGGAACTGAAGCTGGCGGAATCCGTGTTTCATCAGTGTCCATCCGCGGCTGTTTCCTGAGTTCCAAATCTTTCAAAGTGTCTTTGAGATGGTGGCACTCCGTAAGGAACGGCTTGCGGGGACGCTCGCCCCACCGGTTGCTGCGGCGAATCAAAATTAAGTGAAGCGGTGCGTGATTGAACCGGACGGAGAGGCTGTCGCAGGGCCACCACCAGGGGATGTTGCGGGCGGGGCGGTGTCCGGGTCAGAGTTGTTGGTTGTATTTGATGCCGATGCCGGGTTTGGCGCCGGTGTGTTCGTTGTTCTTGATGACGGGGACGCCGTTGACGAGGACGTGGGGGATTCCGGTGGCGTAGTGGTGCGGGTCAGCGTAGGTGGAGGGGTCGGTGACGCGGTCGGGGTCGAAGAGTACGAGGTCGGCCCAGAAGCCTTCGCGGATGAGGCCGCGGTTTTTGAGACGGAAGGTGTTTGCGGGGAGACTGGTCATCTTGCGGATGGCGTCTTCAAGGCGGAGGACCTTGAGTTCGCGGACGTAGCGGCCGAGGATGCGGGCGTTGTTGCCGTAGCCGCGAGGGTGGGGAACGTCCTTGCCGAATTCGCGGAGGCCGCTGTCGCAGGCGATCATGGTGTTGGGGAAGCGCATGAAGGTCTGGAGGTCTTCCTCGTTCATGCCGTGGAAGACGCCGGAGGCGCTGCCGTTCTTTTCGATCTCAAGGATCATCTCGACCTGGTCGTCGAGGGAATCGGAGCCGCGCACTTTCTTTGCGGCCTGGACGATGTTGAGTCCGTTGAGGGATTTGTCGTGTTTGTAAGAGGCGATGACGGCGTAGGCGAAGTCTTCACGGCCCCGGGTGCGGAGCTTTTCCTTGATGCGATGGGCAAGCCCGGCTTTCTCCTCGGTGTTCTCGATGAGTTTGAGGAAGTTTGTCTTTCCGCCGTCGAAGGCGTCGTCGGGGATCAACTGGCGCATGGTGGTGCTGGAGGCGGTGTAGGCGTATTGGTCCTCGGTGATGTCGAGTCCTTCGGCGCGGGCTTTTTCGATGTAGGCAAGGACCTTGTCGGCCTGTCCCCAGGATTTTTCGCCGCTGAGTTTGATGTGTGAAACCTCGGCGCGGACGCCGGCTTCGCGGGCGACGCGGAATACTTCGTCGAGCGCCTCGTAGATGCGGGTGTCTTCGTGGCGCATGTGGCTGGCGTAGATGCCGTCGAAGGGCGTGATGACTTTTGCGAGTTCGACGACTTCGTCAGGTTTGGAGAACGTGCCGGGGAGGTAGATGAGGCCGGTGGACAAACCGACGGCGCCGGCCTTCATGGCGTCGTTGACGAGTGCTTTCATCCTGTCCAGTTCCTCAAGTGTGGGCGGACGATCGAAGCTGCCGCCCATGGCTTTCTCGCGAACGGTGTTGTGGCCGATGAGTGTGCAGACGTTGGGGGAGATTTTGTTGCGCTCGATCTCGTCGAAGAATTTGGAGACGTTCAAGGCGGAGCCGCCGCAGTTCCCGACGACGAGCGTGGTGACGCCCATGCGAAGGAAGTTCTCGGCGCGGGGCATGTCGGCGACTTCGTCGGCGTGGGTGTGAACGTCTATGAAGCCCGGCGCAACGATGAGGCCGGTGGCGTCAATCTCGGCGTCGGCTTTGGCGGTGATGCGTGAGATGGCGGCGATATGTCCGTCCTTGATGCCGATGTCCGCGCGGAAGGCGGGGTTTCCGGTGCCGTCGGCGATGCGTCCGTTGCGGATGATGACGTCGAGGTCGGCGGCATGGAGTTGTGCGGCAGCAGCGGAGGCGATCAACATCAACATTGAGGCAGACAACAATCTCATGCGGGGAAGCTTGGCGTGCGGGTGATTTCGAGGCGAGCAAGAAGTGTCGGGTGATTTTGAGTTGAATTCACGAAATCATAACCTTTGACAACCTGGCAGCGTTTCTGTTATTAGAGGCTCGTCACCACGGCATTTGGATTGCGAATCGTTTCGCGGTCATGTGTCTTTTGCCCTCAGAAATAAACCGTCCGTTTGCGGCATCATCAGAAAGGCCGTATGAAAACGATGCAGTCGGTCAGTGACGTTCTCCCACGTCAAAGCGCAACCTCCACGTTCCAAGGTCAGATTTCGTCCGCAAAACATGGCGCACGATTCAAGCGCATGTTGTTCTGGTTCGGACTGGCCTTGATGCTCGTTGCCAACCGGGCGCAGGCGCAGTTTCTGGATTGTTCATG
>CAZFNB010000006.1:0-13402 GCA_964520235.1 uncultured Bifidobacterium sp.
GGCCACGCTCAAACTGCTGCCGCTCCCGCCGTTTCGCGCGAACCTTGCCATCGGCTTCGGTTCGATGCGGGATGCCGTGCGCGCATTGCACGCGATACTCGCGGCCGGTTTTCTTCCTGCCGCGCTCGAACTTGCGGATCAGTTCACGCTCGCGGCCGCTTACAAACGCACTGGCAGCGGGCGGCTGCGCGGGTGTCGTGCACATCTCATCGTGGAAGTGGACGGCCAGAAGGATTCCGTGCGTGGAGAGATCCGCCGGTTGGAACGGATCGTGTCCCGGCACAAACCGCTGTTCACGGAGGCCGGGCTTGGCGCGAAGCAGTGCGAGGCGGTCTGGAAGATCCGCCGCGAGTTTTCCTACGCGTTGCGCGACACGGGCCTCACGAAATTGAATCAGGACATCGTCGTCCCGCGCAGCCGGCTGGAGGATTTGTTCGACTTCGCCGCGCGGTTGCAAAAGAAGCACAAACTTCAACTCGCGTGTTTCGGTCACGCGGGTGATGGCAACATCCACACGAACATCATGGTGGATTTCACGCAATCCGGCGCAAAACGTCGCAGCGAAGCTGCGCTGGATGAATTATTCCGGCAGGTGTTGGCCTGGGGCGGTTCGATCACGGGCGAGCATGGCGTTGGCATTGCCAAGAAACGTTGGTGGCCGCTGGCGGTTTCGGTCGAGGCGCGCAAGTTGCATCAGACCGTCAAACACGCGCTGGATCCAAAAGCCATTTTGAATCCTGGCAAGTTCGTTTGACAACCGCCGCGCCTCTACAGTCTCGCCGGGTTTGACATCAGTTCCGCGATGCGTTGCAACAGCCGGCCTGCCGCGCCGCCGTCGAGCACGCGATGGTCGAAACTCAGCGTCAGATTCGCTTCTGTTACCGGCACAAATTGTCCCTTCGTTTCGTCCCAATGCGGCACCTTGCGGCCTGCGCCCATGCCGAGCACGAGCGTTTGTTCAGGCAACGGGATCGGCGTGGCCCAGATGAGGCCGAACGTTCCATAGTTGGTGACAGTGGCGATGGATCCGCCGGTGGCATCAGCGGGAAGCTTGCGCTGGCGCGCGAGTTCCACGAGTTCGTTGTAACGTGCGGTGAGTTCGCCCAGTTTTTTTGCGTTGGCGTTGCGGATGACGGGAACGAGCACGCCGTCCTCGGCCTCGACCGCAAAGCCCACATCAATCGCGGCGGGATGAACGATTTGATTGCCCACAAGCCGTCCGCCAGGCGCGCTGTTTTCAGAGAGCGCAACGGCCAGCGCGCGCAATGCGTAGAGCGCCGGGCCAGGTTTTGGGTTCTGTGATTTGCGGTGGACCAGCAGCGGATCCAGATTCACCGGCAAACCCACCGTTGCCAGTGGTCGCGTCCAACTGCGGCGCATCGCATCCGCGACGGCCACACGCATTGTCGAGGCTTGCGTGAGTTTTTGTTTCTCGAGATTGGCGATGTATTTCTCGAAGTCCTCGATGGTGACGCGACCCGCTGCACCGCTGCCTGCGATGCCCGATAAATCCGCCGCATGCAGGCCGAGTTCGTTCATGCGCGCCTTCATGCGCGGGGACATGTAGCTTGCGCCCGCGGCGTTGGCGGGCACGGGCAGGCCGCGCACGGTGGGTTGCACGCGCTTTCCGTCGGCGGGTGCGGAACTCTGCGCCGTGGTCGCGATCGTGGGTTCGGACGCGGACTTGTTGAGTTGAACAGTGTCGAGTCCAAGGCGGGTGGCTTCCTCCTTTGAGACTTCGATTTCGCCGAGCGTGGCGCCGACGGCGTAGCTTTCGGAAATTTTTGCGGTGAACTGTGTGATGCGTCCGCTGGCGGGCGAAGCGACGTTCATGCTCGCCTTGTTGGTTTCCACTTCGATGAGGTCTTCGCCGGCCTTGACCTGTGCGCCTGGCTGGACGAGGAAATTCACAATCGCCGCCTCCGCGATGGATTCGCCGAGCTGCGGCATGATGATGGGAATCTTGGTCATATCACGTTCTCAGGATTCGCCGCGCCGCCTCCGCGATGCTTCGCGCGGTCGGTCGGTGCGCGGCCCAGAGGTTTGGGTGGAAGGGCACGGGTGTGTCCTTGGCATTGAGCCGTTGCGGTGGCGCATCGAGCAGGTCGTAACCTTCCGCCGCCACGCGCGCAATGATTTCCGCGGTCACGCCGCCCCAAGGCCAGGCTTCGCCGACGCAGAGCAACCGGCCCGTGCGCGCCACGCTTGCCATCACGGTGTCTGTGTCGAGAGGTTTGACCGAGCGCAAATCCACCACCTCGACCTCCCAGCCTTCGGGTTTCAATTCCTCGGCCACGGCGAGCGCCTCGTGAACCATCGCGCTGTAGGTCACGATGGTGAGATGTCGGCCTTCACGGGCGATGCGCGCCTTGCCCACGGGCAATGCCTCGGTCGGCAGCGCGGCGGCTTTGAGATGGTAGTAGAGCAGTTTGTGTTCGCAGAAAATCACCGGGTCATCAATCGCCACCGCTTCGAGCAACATGCTGTAAGCGTCTTCCACCGTGGCCGGCGTCAACACGACCAACCCCGGATAATGCGCGTAAATCGCCTCGATGCTCTGGCTGTGAAACGGGCCTGCGCCCGACGTGCCGCCACAGGGCAGGCGGATCGTCACCGGACACGGAACACCTGTCCGCCAGAACAACGTCGCGGCCTGGTTGACGACCTGATTGAACGCCACTGTCGAGAAATCGGCGAACTGCATTTCGATGATGGGACGCATCCCTTCGATCGCCGCGCCGACCGCCAGACCCGTCATTGCGTCCTCGCTGATGGGAGAGTCGAGTACGCGCCCGGGAAATTCCGTCGCCAGATTTTTTGTCGCCTTGAACGCGCCGCCAAAAGCGCCCACGTCCTGGCCGTAGATGAACACGCGGGAATCCTCGGCAAGCGCGCGGGCCTGGGCGGCACGGATGGCCTCAAGGTAGGTGATGCTCATGCGCTTAAATGACCGGAGTGTTTTTGCCTCCGTCCCGATGCGTTTCGATCAGGTGGTTGCTCGACAATGCGCGCCAGTCTTCGCCGAACGGGTCGGGTGCGGGTTCTCGTTGCACCTGTGCCACGGCGGCTTCCGCTTCTGCAAGGATTTGTTCGCGCCATGATGCGAGCGTTGCAGAATCGGCCCAGCTTGCGGTCAGGATTTTTTCCTCGGCCAGTTTCAAACAATCGCGTCCGGCCGCGGATTGTTTGAGCGCTGGTGGAATGTAGTTCGCGTCATCGTGTTCGCCGTGGCCGCACAATCGCAGCAACCGGGCGACAATCATTTGCGGGCCGCGTCCGTTGCGGGCCGCCGCGACAGCCGCTCTCACGGTTTTCATGCACACCGTCAGATCCGTTCCGTCAATCTCCTGCACCGGCACGCCGTAGCCGACGGCCCGATCCGCGAGCGAGCGGCAGGCGTATTGCCGGGACGTGGGTGTGGAATAGGCGAACTGGTTGTCTGCGATGACGAGGATGAGAGGAAGTTTCTCGACGGCGGCTTGATTGATGGCTTCATGGAACGCGCCGGTGGATGTTGCGCCATCGCCGAGGCAGGTCGCGCCGACCGTGTCATTGACTCCTTTCATCCGCCGGGCGAGCAACATGCCGTTGACCACGGAAACCATCGCGCCGAGATGGCTGATCATCGGCAGCAGACCTTTGCGCGGATTTCCGCGGTGAATGTTGCCGTCGCGTCCGCGCATCGGGCCGAGCACGGAGCCAAAATACGTTCTCACGCCGTCCGCGATGTGCTCGCCGAATGCAAACCGCCCGGCGAGGTCTCGGATGAGCGGGGCAAAAACGTCACCCTGGCGCAAAGCCATTCCCACCGAAACGCTTAGAGCCTCCTGTCCGCGCCCGAGAAAGACGCCGCCGTGGATTTTTCCTGCGCGGTAAAGGGCTGCGAGTTTGTCATCCATCACCCGTGCCATGAGCATGAACCGGAACGCGCGAATGAAGGCTTCGCGCTCGCGGGAGACATCCTCCGCCGTGGCGGGTTCGGGTGCAGATTGAACCATGGGAAAATTTTACGCGGGCATGGCTGGCGCACGCAATGATTCTTTCCCGGGAGCGTGTGCCCGTTCATGCGATCCGGTTGCATGATGTCAACCACCATGAAATCGCATCGTGAAATCCGCTGGATGACATCTCCATGTTTTGTCCCGTGGATGTCGTTTGAGTGCGTGCTTTTTTCAAATATCAGTTTGCGCTTGGGATGAAACTCGACCAACCTCTCATAACTTTTTCGCCCTCGGTTGGGCGGTTGCTTTTGTATGACTGAACATTTTTTCTTTTGGGCCGGAGCCGGCTTCGGCGCCGGGTTTATGTTTGCGTCTTTCTTCGAGTGGGCGTTGCATCGTTACTTCATGCACCAGCCTGTGGGCCGGTTCGAATACGCCTTCCGCGCGCACGCGCTCGTGCATCACCACATTTTCAAGTCCGACGACACGTACCATCTGCGTCGCGAGGAGGACAAGAACACCATCCCGATGGCATGGTGGAACGGGCCGCTGCTCATCACGCTTTGCATGGTGCCAGCCACCGGTATCGCCTGGGCGCTTGGGTCTTGGGTGTTTGCGATGGGCTCGTTGGTTGCGTTCGTCTCTTACTACGGCGCGTATGAATACATGCACTGGTGCATGCACCTGCCCAAGGCGCGTCGCGTCGAGAAGTCCTGGATTTTCCGCCGCTTGAACGGACACCATCTGCTGCACCACCGCTACATGCACAAGAATTACAACGTGGTGATGCCGCTGGCTGATCTGTTGCTCGGTACGCTGATGTTGCGTTCCAAGATCAACTTCCCACAGGCGCGCGGGCCGTCCGTGCCGGACGTTCAGCCGCGCAAATCGAGCAACGCCATCGCCTGACCCGCGATCCATCCCGTCGTCCATGCGGCTTGAAAATTGAAGCCGCCGGTCACGCCGTCAACGTCCAGCAGTTCACCGGCGAAATACAGCCCCGGACAGACGCGGCTTTGCATCGTTTTGAAGTTCACCTCGTTCAACCGGACGCCGCCGCACGTCACGAATTCGTCCTTGTTCAAACTTTTTCCTGTCACCGCAAACTCCGTCCGCGTGATTTTCTGAACCAGCGAGTGCTGCTGCGCGCGGGAAAGTTCCGACCAGCGCGTCGAGCGCGGAATATCCGTTGCCAGCACGAGCTGCTCCCACAACCGTGCGGGCAGGGAGGCGGGCGGCGAGTTCACGATGAGTTTTGCGGGCTGTGATTGCCGGCGTTCTGCGAGTCCGGCGGAGATTTCTTCAACGTGCATCTCCGGCAGCCAGTTCACGAGCAGCGGAAACCGGTAATTCATTCCGGCCAGCGTCCGCGCGCCCCAGGCCGACGTTCGCAAAATTGCCGGGCCGCTCAATCCCCAATGTGTGACCAGCAACGGGCCGCATTCGCGCAGTGATGTGCCTGGAACGCTCGTCTCTGCTGCTTCGACGGAAATTCCGGCCAGCCCGCGCAACCACGGCGACTCGATGTGGAAGGTGAACAGCGATGGCACAGGTGCTTCCAACGTGTGTCCCAGCGAGACGGCCAGTTGCCCCGCCGCTGCGGCGCGGCATCCGCCCGATGCAAGGAGCACGCGGTCACAGGGTATCTTTTCGCCATCGGCCAACCTCACTTCAAAACCGCCATTTTCTTTGCGCGTCACGCCGGACGCCGCGCAATTCAACCGGTTCTTCACACCTGCGTTGCGCGCTGCGTCGAGCAGGCAATCCACAATGGTGAGTGATGAATCCGTGACGGGAAACATCCGTCCATCGCTCTCGGTCTTGAGGCGCACGCCGCGCGACTCGAACCAACGCACGGTGTCGGTTGCCGAGAATCGTTGGAGCGGCCCGAGCAGTTCCCGCGCGCCGCGCGGGTAGCGCGTGGTGAACTCTCGTGCTTCGAAGCACGCATGGGTGACGTTGCAACGTCCGCCGCCGGAGATGCGAACCTTGTCGAGAAACCGCGCGCCTTTTTCAAGCAGTAACACCTCGGTGTCCGGTGACGCACCGGCGCACGAGATCGCGCCAAAAAATCCGGCCGCACCGCCACCGACCACGATGACCCGTTGCGATTTCATGGCTCGCTGTTCCTCCACGGCCAGAGCCATTCCAGAAATCCAAGATGACAGGCCGGGCCGGATTTGATCGCGTCGCTGGCGCGCATCACCGTGTCCGCTCCGATGACGAACAGGAAAATCCAGTCAGCCCACTGGTTCGTGGCCCACGGGAAGAACAGCATCAACAAACCGCCTTGCAACCAGCCGACAAAGATTCCTTCAACGATCCACAGATGAAAGAGCATCACCACCGACGCTTTTGTGATTGAGCTTGGCTCGAATCCCGCCTGATGCAGCACGCGGCGCTTGAACCCCGACCAGAACAATCCGAGAAGCGGGTAAAGCGGGAGCAGAAGAAAATTGATCGCATCCCCGCGTCGTTGCCGCGCTGCGGCGCAGTCGCGCTCGGCGATGTAATGTTTGGTATAGTGGATTTCCTCCGTTGAAGCGTCGCGCAGTTCCTTCGGCCACGGATGAAGCTCGTAGCTTGCGGCGAATGGCGGCACAGATCCGCCGCGCGAGTGCAAAAAGTATTTCCGTCCCTCCACAAAGACCGGCACACGGCAGAATTCCCGCGCCGGCCAGTCCATTGGCTGTGCCGCGAAGATCACGAGCCTGTCAGCCCGGGTGCAAATCACGTCGGAGCCGAACGGTTTTCCATCTGCGGGTGAATCCGTCATTGCGATTGTCGTGCCCATCATGCAGCCAACCGGCTTCGAGTGAAAGTCAAACACGGGCGCGTGTTTTGTTCTTTTGCCGTGCGGCTGGCGTTGGCAGATTTGCGGCGTGGGAATTTCCCTCCAGCAATTCGAGCAGATGAAAAGCCGTGTCGCGGGCACAAAACCCCGCATCGCGAAGCCTGTCCTGGATGCAGTGATGCGGACAGCGGCGTCATCGGCGCAGGTCATCCTTGGCGTTGACCCGTCGTTGCGCGGGACGGGGTTTGGCGTCATCCGTATCGCGCGTCCGCATCCAAAGGTGCTGGCGCAGGGGACGATTTCGTGTTCCTCCGGATGGGGACGCTCGCGCTGCCTTGTGAAAATTTCACAGACGTTGCGCGATGTCATCCAAAAGCACCGGCCGGAGGTCTGCGTGGTGGAAGGGTTGTTCTACGCGCAGAACTTGCAGACGGCGCTCATCATGGGCGAGGCACGGGGCGCGGCGCTGGCAGTGATTGCCGAGGCAGGATTGGAGATTTACGAGATCGCGCCACGCAAGGTGAAGCAGGCCATTGTCGGCTACGGTGCGGCACAAAAGCTCGCAGTCGCAAAAATGGTGCAACGCATGTTGCATCTGGACGAACTTCCCGCGCCCGATGCTGCCGACGCGCTCGCGCTCGCGCTGGCTCACGCGCAGGATCAGGGGCGTTACGGTTTGAGCGCACCGAAAAGAATTTAACAGAAGTCATGATTCCCTCACTGATCATATCCACGGTGATCGTCCTGGCGTTGCTCGTTGTGTTTGGTCGAAAGCGGCGAGCCGGCGGCCATGGTGATTGTTCTTGCTCTTCAGATTGCGGCTCGACAGGACTCGTGGATTCCTCGAACCCGGTGCAACACCATCATTCGTCGCATGACTCAAGCCATCATCCAACCGATGACGGCGGGTCTGGTCCTGCGGCAGGAGATTGTGGGTGCGCAGATGGTGGAGGCGGTGGTGATTGCGGAGGTGGCGGCGGGGATTGATTTATGATTTCGTTCCTTCACGGCAAACTTGTCGAAGCACTGCCTACGCAGGTGATTGTTGATGTTCACGGCGTCGGCTACGAGGTGCTCATCCCGCTGTCGTCTTTCGACAAACTGCCGCAGCCGGGTGGCGAGGTGAAACTGCTGACGCAACTTGTCGTGCGCGAGGACGCCCACGTGCTTTACGGCTTTGCCACCGCGCCGGAACGGGAATTGTTCCGTCTGCTCATCAACACCGTCAGTGGAATCGGACCAAAGACGGCGTTGAACGTCCTGAGCGGGATGAATCCTGTGGCGTTTCGTGGCGCGGTCGCCAGCGGAGACGTGAAATCACTGTCGCAGATTTCCGGCGTTGGCAAGAAGACCGCCGAGCGCATCGTTGTCGAGTTGCGCGACAAGGTCGGCGCGGCGGGTGCATGGGAGGCGACGAGCGCGGCGCGCGCGATGTCCGCCTCGGATCAAAAAATCAACGATGCCGTGCTTGCATTGATGGCTCTCGGGTTCAAGCAGGCTGAGGCGCATGATTCGATCCGTGCCGCTCAGGCGATGTTGGGTGAGAAGGCGACAGTCGAGGAACTGGTGCGGGCGTCGTTGAAAAAAGGAGCGTGATGGAGGGAGCAATTCCAGTATCGAAAGTCCAGAAGCCGAAATCGGGAGTTGTCGTGCCGCACAAGGCCGTGTGGTATCAGCGGCTCGGCGCGTGGATCATCTGGGCCGCGTTGAGAGTCGTGGGCAAGACGCTGCGCTATCGCTGGGATGATCGTTCCAAATTTTTTGACGACCCGCCGGCGAAACAGGCCATCTATGTGATCTGGCACAACCGCCTCGCGCTGGCGATGAAGGTGAATTACGGCTATATCCGCGTCCGTAACCGCACGGCGGGACTGGCCGCGATGGTCAGCGCGAGCAAGGACGGGGGATTTCTGGCGGCAATCCTGGAAAGCTTCGGCGTGCAACCGGTGCGCGGCTCGTCATCACGTCGTGGCCCGCAGGCGTTGCTGGAACTCAGCTCCTGGGCGGAACGCGGTTACGATCTTGCCATCACACCGGACGGCCCGCGCGGGCCGTGTTACACCGTGCAGCCGGGAGTCATTTCACTGGCACAGATCACCGGGCTGCCGATTGTGCCGGTGTCGTATCACCTCAGTTGGAAAATCCGCGTCAAGAGCTGGGATCGTTTCCAGATTCCGCTGCCGTTCGGGCGATGTGAACTCGTCCTCAGCACGCCCGTGTTCGTGCCGCGCGACGCCGACGACGCGCAGCGCGAGAAGTTGCGGCAACAACTCGAGTCGGAGTTGCGCGCCATCACACGGGATTAAAACAGGCGCGGGGCTTCGCTTGACTCTAAACGTCCGAATTTCAACCCTCCGCCCGGATGATTGCCCGTGTGACACTCGAAATCGCGCTCCGCAAAGAGTTCGATTATCTCGTTCCACCCGAACTCGAGGGCAGGGTGGACGTGGGCAGCCGGGTGCAGGTGCCGTTTGGCCCGCGCAAAGTGCTGGGCGTCGTCACCGCCGTTGCCGAGGAATCCGCGCACGCGCGGCTCAAGCCCATCCTGAAGGTCATCGGCGCTCAGACGCTCGTCACGCCCAAGGTGCTCAAACTCGCGCGGTGGATTGCGGACTATTACTGCTGCGCGCCGGAAATCGCGTTGAAGTCCGTGCTGCCCGAGGCAGTGCGACACGAGGAAGCCGGCTGGCGCGAGCGCTTGCTCGTCCGCGCACTGCCCGTAAGCGGTGAGTTTCCGAAACTGCCGAAGCGCCAGCTTGAAGTCTGGAACATCATCGAGGAACGGCGGGAGATTTTGTTATCCGAACTCGTTGAGCTTGCCGAGACGACCGCTGCCACCGTTCGCAAGCTGGAGGATCGCGGCCTTGTCACCATCACAACCGAGGTTTCGGAGCGTGATCCTTACGCGCGAGAACACATTTTGCCGAGCGCGCAGTTGGTGTTGAATCCGGCGCAGGCGGGTGCATTGAAGGAAATTGTGGGCGCGATGGATGAGCGTGTTGCGTGTTGCGTGTCGCGTCAAGCGGCGGCAGACGGTTCAGGCCGTTCGAGTGCGAACACGCAATACGCAACACGCAACACGTTTCTCCTGCACGGCGTCACCGGCTCGGGCAAGACGGAGGTTTATCTTCAGGCGATTGCGCACGCATTGGAACAAGGCAAGGGCGCCATCGTTCTTGTGCCGGAGATTTCACTTACGCCACAAACCGTCGAGCGGTTCAAGGCGCGGTTCAGTTCGGGAAAGCTGCAGACACTGGTGGCCGTGTTGCACTCACATTTGAGCGCGGGAGAACGGCACGACGAATGGCACAAGATACGACAGGGCAGGGCACGCATCGTGATAGGAGCGCGTTCTGCGGTGTTTGCTCCCGTTGAACCCCTCGGCCTCATCATCGTGGACGAAGAGCACGAGCACACCTACAAACAGGAGGAAGCACCACGTTATCATGCGCGCGACGTGGCCGTCATGCGCGGGCAGATGGAGGGCGCGGTTGTGGTGCTCGGGTCAGCCACACCGTCGCTGGAGAGTTATCATAATTGCAAGAAGGGGAAGTTCACACTGCTGGAATTGCCCGTGCGCGTGGACAACCAGAAGATGCCCTATGTGCGCGTGGTGGATATGCGGCAGGCCGCGCGCGGTGGCAAAGGCCCGCCGATTTTTTCCAATCAACTCAAGGAAGCCATCACGCAACGGCTTGAAAAGGGCGAGCAAACGATCTTGTTTCTGAACCGCCGTGGTTACTCGACCGCGCTTGAATGCACGCAATGCGGTTACGTGGCGAACTGTCCGAATTGCAGCCTGTCGCTGACGTATCATCGCCCGGAGCAGAAGTTGCGGTGTCATTTGTGCGGACATTTCGAACCCGTGCCCGCGGTCTGTCCCGAGCCAAAGTGCAAGAACCCGACGATCCGTTTCTCCGGCCTCGGCACACAGAAGGTCGAGGACGTGCTGGGAAAATTGTTTCCGAAGGCTCGCGTGAAACGGATGGACGCAGATGTGATGAAGCGCAAGGAGGATTACCGTAAAGTGCTCGGCGATTTTCGCGCGGGGAAAATTGACATCCTCATCGGCACGCAGATGATCGCCAAGGGCCTGCATTTTCCGAACGTCACGCTCGTGGGCATCATCTACGCGGACATGGCGCTGCATCAACCGGACTTCCGCGCAGGCGAGCGGACATTTCAATTGCTCACGCAGGTGGCGGGTCGGGCCGGTCGCGGAGACGTGGAGGGTGAGGTGTTCGTTCAGGCATTCACACCGTTTCACCCGGCGATCCAATACGCGCGGCGGCATGACTTCACTGGCTTCTACGAACAGGAGGTCGAGTTCCGCGAACAACTCAAGTATCCGCCGGCGAGCCGCGTGGCGTTGCTGACATTGAAGGGGCGCAACGAGGAAAAGGTAAAATTCGCGGCGGAGCATGTGCGACGAGAACTGGACGCACTGCGGGAGCGGGGCGGGGAAAGGGACAAAGGAAAAAAAGGAGAAAAGGAGACTGGGTTGCCGGCTGAACTATTTTCTCCTCTGCTCCCTTTCCCTCCTGCTTCCTTTCCTGCAAATCCCGAGGCAGCGACCACAAGCATCAGCGATCTCACGATTGCCGGCCCCGCCCCGGCTCCGTTGCTGCGGGCGGAAAGTTTTTACCGTTACCAGTTGATGCTGCGCACGCGTGCGATGAGCAGGCTCAGTCGCGAACTGGCGCGAATCAATGTTGGATTGTCGTTGCCGGACGATGTGACGCTGACGGTGGATATTGATCCTGTCAGCCTGGGATGAGGTGGACTGTTCCGTTTTGCGTCAAGCATTGTGGGCACGGCCAGCGCCACTTGATGCAGCTCGGAAATAGAAACAGATCATTCCCCCCGCGTTGCCGTAAGTATCTCCTTCACCAGATCGTCGCTCGTCCATTTGTTCTCACGGATGATGTTCTGGATGCGGCCAGCGGGGGTCACGATGATGGTGCGGAGGTTATGATTGGGCAACGCGCCTGGAGCGTCGCGTTGTGTGACCAGACCGAACTGCTCGCCAATCGTGGTGATGTCCGCCAGCGTGCCCGTGGCGAGCGTCCAGTGCGCGGGATTGCAACTGTTTCGCTCGCCGTAGCCGCGAAGGATTTCCGGTGTGTCGTAGTCGGGATCAATCGTCAGCGAGAGCAGATGCCAGTTTGTGGGAGCATTGGGCAGGGCCGATAACTTTTGCTGGGTCTCGGCAAAACCGCCCGTCATGCGCGGGCAGAACAACGGAAACGGGCAGCGCGTGAAGATGAACGTGATGGCCAGGGCGTTTCCGCGAAATTGTTTCAGGCTGAAATTTTTTCCGAACTGGTTGGTGAAATGATAATCAGGAAGCTCGTCGCCTATGGCGAGCGGTTCCACGTCGGGTAATATCTGGATGCCCGGCGGCAGGGCGGGTTCGATTGGCGGCGCGTTGGTCTGCCCGCTTTCGAGTTTTCTGATCTGGTCAATCCAGCCATCGTCCTTCGTGACCCATAACCTGAAGGAAACAGCATCGCCCGGAGCAAGACCGCGAAGTTCATTGGTGTTCCGGACCTCAAAGGGCATGGTCATCGCGGCCATGTAATCCGGGATTTCCTCGTGCTTGATACGGACGGTTTTACCGTCGGCATCCAGTTCCTTCACGACACCGAAAACCTGAAAGCTGCGGAGATTTGTGGATTCATTTCCACCGGAGACGGTCGTGCCCGGGTTCATGCCGGAGGTTTTTTCCCGGCAACCAGTCAGAAGAGCCGCGATCAGGAACAGGATTAAGCGCCACATGGGATGAATCTGCTGGAATTGCGGCTGGTGTGGCAAGTGAATGTGCGCGATGGCTGCAAGGTCGTGTTTGTTCGACACAACATGAACGGATGGTTGACTTCAATCAAGGACGGGGGCACATGCCATCGTGACCTGCGAGTATGACAGCGCGGGCGTAGGATTAAACGAACATTGCAGAACAGCACAACTCTGCCGAATTGAGGTAAAAACACATCAAATGAGGGCTTGCAATGGGCTTCCACACTGTCTAGGCTCTGCGTCCCTTTTGAGGAAAACGGACTGGATCGTCGCGCTGTTGCGGCGATGCAGGACGGGAAAAATAATTTTATGGCAGTCAGAATCCGCATGAAACGCATTGGTGCGAAGAACGCGCCGGTGTTCCGCATTGTCGTGGCCGATGGCCGCAGCCCGCGCGATGGCAAGTTCATCGAGGAAATCGGCACGTATCACCCGCGTCAGAAGGGTGACAACGTGAAATTGAATCTCGATCGCGCGAAGTATTGGATCAGCAAAGGCGCGCAACCGAGCGACACCGTGGCGAGCTTTCTGAAGAAAGCGGGACGGGCAACCGCAGCGGCTTGATCCGGTTTATGCAGGCGTTCCTGGAATACGTCGTCAAGGGACTCGTGCAAAACACCGATGCGGTGGCCATCACGTCATTCCGCGCGTCGAGATTCCGTCCATCGGCAGTGATGTGGCATATCGCCGTGGACCACCACTCTGCCGCGTCCGCGCTCGTCGCGTGCCTAGACACCGCTACAATCGCGTCGCGCACCGATGCGGTCCCCATCAAGTCCTTCCGCGCGTCGGCGTTCCCGCCGACGTCAGTGATGCAGCATATCGCCGAGGACCACCACCGTGCCGCGTCCGCGCTCGTCACGTGTCGAGA
>CAZFNB010000007.1:0-13357 GCA_964520235.1 uncultured Bifidobacterium sp.
TGGAGACTGCGTCCGAAGACGCAGCCTCCACATGACTCCCAACCAAACTCTCCTAGATCACTGGGCGGACACGCGATAGAAACGGCTCGGCAACGTGTGCGTGTCCGTGAGGATGATGTTCGAGCCGGTGCCGTTGGTGGCAGAACCAAGGTTGATCCAGTTCGCATCCGTGAGGTTGTTCTTATACTGGGCCTGATAGCTGTAACCACTGACGGAGGGGAACGAGAGATTCACATTCGCTCCGTTGACGCTTGGAGTGATGTTGAATGACGGCCCTGGGGCGATGACAACGTTGCCGTAGGAAGCAAGCGCGACATCATTCGTCCACACGGGCGGCCCCATCGTGGTAAAACCATATTGAACATGGCGGGCCGGGTCGGCGATTGTTGCAAGGCTGACGTCGAAGCGAACGCCATTGGTCACTGGAACAGTGGCGATGTTGAACGATGAATAATCTGGCGCAAAATCTTTGACGAAGGCAACGCACGTCCAGCCATTGCCAGCTGGGTTTGCAGTCCCCGCGAAGGCTGCGTTGGTGGTCATGCTGTTGCTAAGACACAGGCCGGTGAATGTCACAAACTGACCCGGCGCCGAAACGACAGGTTCGACATACATGTTTGCCTCCATGATTCGATTGCCGACGGAGTTGTTGCCGGTTGATTGATACCATACAGGATCAGGGTCGGCGATTGAGTTGGGCGACAACGTCAGCGTTGAACCCGAGAAGCTCGCTTTGAGTTCAGCCGTTCCCCATGCACTCCCTTGTATAAAGGCTCCTCCGTTGATTGGCAGGTCGAACCAATTCATATAGCCCACCCAGTTCTTCGAGGGGTCAACAAAATACGTGGCAGTCGAGACGACGGTGACGTTGACCACGGACGATGTGATCGAAGTGCCGGATACCGGATTCGCCACAACCTTCAATGCCAGCGGGCCATCTGAGGCACCAGTGACGTCAAAGCTGTACGGAGCAGTTGCGTCATTGCCGACCAATGTGTTGCCCGCGTAGAAATCAACCGAGGCGACACCGCTGGGCGCCGAGGCGAACGCACTGATCGTGAAATTAGAGCTTACCGTGGCAGCATTGGCCGGACTGGTGATGAATGCAGACGACGGCGGGAGCACAGTGGACACGACCGCAACGTTGTCGAAGCCGACGTGACCGCCGTCCACGGAAAGCGGAACGAATTTAACGCTGGTGGCCGAAGCTGGTATTGTCCAGCTGGGAGTGAAGGTTGCCCAAGCCGTACCAGCCGTGTACTTCATGTCTCCGCTGTTTCCAACCAATACGCCGGAATTCCACGCTTCAATCTTGATTCCCGCCTGTTCGCCGCCAGCAACGCCAATCATGTCGAAGCTGAAAGCGTAAGTGTTTCCGGCCGTCATACCCAGTGATGCAAGTGAAACGCCCTCCGTAGGGTTGTTTTCCATGACCAATACGCCCCATCCGCCCGTGGAATCCATGTCTCCATAACCGTCAGGATTTCCTCCACTGGCGGGGAATGTGGTGACCGCCGGCCCACCGGTGGTCCAATATGCGCCAGCAGCGGTCTCAAAGTTTCCATTCGGGACGAGATTAAATTTAGCAGCATCCACAGTGACGTTGACGACCGACGAGGTGGCAGAGATGGAGGCACCCACGCCGTTTGTACCACTAGCGATCACTCTCAAGGCATAGGATCCGTTTGCGGTCCCGTTTACTGAAACGCTATAGGGAGCGGTCGTGTCAGAGCCCAAAAGCACGTTCGGAGACGCAGCCACGTTGTTGCTCCGGTAAAAAGAAACATTCGTGATCCCGCCCGGCAGAACCGAGGCGCTTGCGATGACCGTGAAGTTGTTGCCGACGATGGCGTTGGCGGCTGGAAGGGTGATGCTCGTGCTGATGGACACGCTTCCAGTATTTGTGACCTGAAGATCGTCGAAGTAGGCCGTGCCAGCATTTTGATCCACCATCAGGGCGAACACCTTGACCTGTGTTGTGCCAGCCGGCGCGACGCCTTGTGCGCGCGTGAATTGCCAGACATTCGGCGTGCTGGCGGAGTTCAAGACGGGCGTGGATTCGATTCCAGGATTGCCGCCAGTGACAGCTGTTCCAATCGTTGCGCCGGCAGGTTGCAAATCTGAGGTGCCGTTGTTCCACACAATTTTGAGAACGCCGAACGTGGCACCGCCAGCGAGTGTGTTGGTTGCGAGCACGTATCCCTGAAAGTCGAACACCTGTCCAGGAACTGCCGGAAAAGTCTGGAATGCTCCCGGCACGCTGAATCCACCGCCGCCGGCAAGTATGAGCGAGCCGATGCCTGTGCGGGTCGGGTCTGTCGGGGAGGATGCGGTCTGAGCCCCGTTGAAAGCCGTCCAACCCGTTGCACCCGGAACTGGCGGGTTGTTCAAAACGGCGTCTGTCTCAAATCCGGGATTGACGAGCAGGTTCGCCATGGCGGGTGTGGCGATAGCCAGAACCGTGGCGCTTACGAGGATTGCAGTTTGAGCGAGTCTGTTGCGTTTCATTTGATTGGTTGGTTGTGATGATCTTTTGCTGTTCAGATTTAGTGATGGTTGCCGGCGTAATTTTTTGATTCAGCTTTATGCGATTGGTTATAGCGCGACATTAAGGCATCGTCACAGTTTGAACAGCTAGCCGAGAGGTTAGTATTTTGAGCGCACACATGGGAATATAGCTCGAAATGCTTCGCTCACACGGAGGGCACAAAAGAACGCATGCTTTGAAAGCAATTTTGGAAATAGCCTGAGTGGCAGAAGGCTTGAGACTTCGCTGTAACCTTTGCGCCTTCCAAATGAATTTCGACGTCCACATAAAAAAAGAAAAAGGCCGCCCGTATTGGGCGGCCTTTTTGAAAGAAGCTTTTTGTTAAATCTTATTTGCGGCGGCGAATCAGCACCAGCGCTGAAGCCAATCCAAAGAGAGCCATGCTGGTCGGCTCAGGAACCACCTGAATTTCGTTGAATGAGAGCGGTTCGCCAGCCCAGACATCCGGTCCGATGACTTGGAAACCGAACTGAACATGACGCGCCGGATCGTTGATGGTGTTAAGGCTGACGTTGAAATAGCCCGATCCCAACGGAACGGTGGAATTCACGGACGAACTGTAATCAAAAGCGAAGTCCTTGATGAACGCAACCGCCGTCCATCCACGACCTGCCGCGTCCACTGGACCGAGCAAATTGTTCAGGATGACATTGCCTTCGAAGTTAACCGTGGTTCCGCCAAGGACACCACCGTTGAACTCCTGGTAAAAGTTGGCTTCCATGATTTTGTTGCCGACTGAACCGGGTCCGCCGGAGGGCGTGTACCAGAACGGATTCGGATCGCCGATGGTGTTGGCTTTCAAGGACAGGGTTGGCCCTGAAAAAGAAGCGCGCAAATCTGCCGTGCCCCATCCACTACCGAATACGTAACCGCCTGCTCCGCCCATCCCGTATCCAGCGCCCCCGACGTCCCAAACGTTCATGAATCCGAGCCATGACGCGCCCGAATCAACGTTGTATGTGACTGCTGATGACTTGGCCATCGTTCCGCAAATGAGCGCGATGGCAATGCCTGCTTTGATGAGTGATTTCTGATACTTCATAAGTAGCTGTTGGTGTTGTTGGTTTGAATTGTTTTTCTGGCTACGTCTCGAATCCTATCAGCCAGCACCCTCCTGCCTAGCTAGCCGAGCGGTTAGTTTTTAGACCTGCGCGGCCAAAATCCGTGATTTTCCGTATTGAACACCGGGGCGGTCTCGCAAAGACCCGGAAGCCGCCACAAGGCGAATTATTGAAGTTTCAGCCTGAAAAAGTCTTGGGTCGCAGATGCAGCATTGGTGCGAGGCGATGTCGCACCGATTATGTCAGCCCACGGCCCGGCCAGATTGGTGGCAGACTGCAAAGTCCCTCCCGGCCAGGTCAGAATCACGTGTCCAACTCCACCGGGCTGGATGGCGATCTGCGCGGGCGGATTCACCGTCACCAAAGTCACGGCAGGAGCGGATGTGCAGCCACCGGAGATTGCAATGACGTTGAACATGCCAGACACGCTGGGAGTTGCGTTCGCGATGGAGGGATTCTGATTCGTGGAAGCGAAACCATTCGGCCCTGTCCAACTGTAGGTCGCCCCTGGCACGGTCGAGGCCGTCAGGTTCAACGTCATCCCCGACCAGAGCGGACCGTTGTTGCCAGCGGTCGGGGCGGCGGGCGGCGTGCAGGCCGGTGTCGCACTCACAAACGCGGAGTTGGTGCTCTCACATCCGAGGACGGCAGCGGAAACGACGTAGTAATAAGTCACGTCATTCGTCAAACCGACGTCAGTGGTGTTCGTGCTCGTGAGGCCGCTGAACACGGTCGTGAACGGCCCGCTGCTGGCGAGCGCGCGCTTCACGTTGTAGCTCGCGCCGGGAAGCGCGTTCCAATTCAGGGACACCTGGGAGTTGCCAGCGATGGCCGCCAGACCTGCCGGAGCCGTCGGCTGGGCGAGAATGATTTCGATGCCGCTGGCTCTGGCGTTGTCGGTCACGGTGACATATTGAATCGCGATCTGTCCGCCCGTGGCGACGGCGCTGAATTCATTGATCACTGCTTTGTTTTGCGCTCCGGCGGCGGCGATGATGTCGAAGTTGGTGAGAACTTGCGCGCCATTGATGAGGACGTTGAAACGCCGTTGTCCGACCGCAGTCCAGTAGGTTTCGGCATGGTGCAACCGCACTTTGTAGGTCGCTCCAGTAATCAAGCCGGGAAAGGTGTAGGTCATGTTGCCGTAGCGTTCCGCCTGATAGACCGCCTGCGGCGCCGGCGCCACCAAACCAGTCGTATCAATCGAGGCCGTAGTCCCGCCACCGATGGTGCCGCCCACGACATTCGCATCCGCGTTGAAATGCCCCGCCGCGCTGCCGCCGGAATTCACCGCCAGCGCGTAAGCCCCAAGCGTGGCCGTCTGTTCAAGGGAGTTCGTGCTCGTGCCAATCGAGTTCGTGGCGGAGACGACGTAATAATAGGTCGAGCAATTCGCCACGCCGCTGTCGGTGTAATTGTTCGTCGTCGGACTGGCGATGGTCGTGAATGGCCCGCCGCTGCTCGTCGCGCGTTTCACTTGATAACCCGTCGCGCCTGATGCGGCGTTCCATTGCAGATAAACTTTCGCGCTGCCCGGGCTGGCGGAAAATCCCGTGGGAGTCGCTGGCGCCGTTGGCGGTGGCGCGTTGGTGGTATAGACCCGGACATAATCCACCAACATCTTTTGCGGCAGGATCGTCGTTCCATCCGGATTACCGGGCCAGTTGCCGCCCACCGCGACGTTGAGCAGGAAGAACTGCGGTTGATTGAAGACCCATGTGTTACCCCCGATGTTTGCGGGCGTAACGGTGAAATAATTGATTCCATCCACATACCAGCGGATGACGTTGGTGCTCCACTCGACGGCAAACACGCGGAAATCATCCGCCACATCAGGACCGAACGTGTAAGAGCCACCCACACCGCCGCTCCCCGAATAACCTGGTCCGTGAACGGTGCCGTAAACGATCTTCGGCTCGCGCCCGATGTGCTCCATGATGTCAATCTCGCCACACTGCGGCCAGCCGACGCTCGGGATGTTCGTGCCCAACATCCAGAACGCGGGCCAGATTCCTTGCGTGCGCGGCACTTTGATCCGCGCTTCCATGCGACCGTACGTCCACGACCATTTGCCCTGCGTGAGCAATCGCGCGGACGTGTAGCTGCTGCCCATGTAATTTTCTGCCTTCGCCTCGATGACCAACTGATCGTTCTCGATGCGGACGTTGTTCGTGCGCGCGGTGTAATATTGAAGCTCGTTATTACCCCAACCGCCGCTGCCCGTGCCGATGTCGTAATTCCACTTGCCGGAATCCGGCGAAGTCCCGTTGGGCTGCGTGAATTCATCCGCCCAGACGAGTTGCCAGCCCGGAAGCGTCGGCGTGTTGGTCACGGTGATGTTGACCACGGACGACGTGACGCTGTTCCCGCTGTTGTCACGCGCCACCGCTTTGAGTACGTGCGCGCCAAGCGATGCGCCGTTCACAGTGAAACTGAACGGAGAACTCGCGTCATTGCCGAGCAGACTGTTGCCATCGTAGAACGCGACGTTCGTCACCGAGCCGGGAGTCACCGTCGCCGTCACGCTGATCGTGAAATTGGAAAGCACCACCGCGTTGTTGATCGGACTGGTGATGGACACGGTCAAAGCCGAGTTCGGCACCACCACGCCGATGTTGTCGTAGCCGACCTGCGATGCGTTGCCCGTGACCGGAACGACTTTGATTCCCGTGGCGTTGGCCGCGATCGTGTAGGAAAAAACATACGTTTTCCAAGAGGACGATTGACCGCTCGCAAGCATCTCGCCGCTGTCGCTAATCATGCCGCCCGGCCCCCACGATTCGATCTTGAGTTTGCCGATGCCCGTGCCGACAAAATTCTTCATGTCCATCAGGAACGTGTACGTGCCACCGGCGACCATGCCATAATCACCAAGCAGCAGCGGAGTCGCCGAGCCACCGACCCAGATGCCCCAGCCGGAAGAATTGTTCATGCGCCCATAACCGCCGGGATTCCCGCCCGTGGTCGGATAACTGAAAGTCGTCGTCCCACTCCCAAACCCCTCAACCCACGCACCCGGCGAACCTGCCGGTGAATCAAAGTTCCCGTTCGGAAACAGATTCGTGACGGCGGCATTGGCCGAGCCGAGCAACAAAGACGCCGCAAGAACTGTGATGATTTTCTTCATTCCAAATCGGTGGCAGAACATATCAGGATTATCGGGTTTGTCGCGGAACGTTTCACAATGATTTCAAAAACTTGATGAGCGCAGCGCGCTCGGACGCCGACATCGTGCGGAAGGCTTCCTTCGCCGCCTCGCCTTCGCCACCGTGCCATAGGATCGCTTCTTCGAGACTGCGCGCGCGCCCGTCGTGCAGATAGGCTTCACCGCCGCTGACTCCGGCAGTCAGGCCGATGCTCCACAGCGGCGCGGTGCGCCATTCCGAGCCGGTGGCAATGCCTTCGCCCATGTTATCAGCGAGTCCAGCGCCCATGTCGTGCAACAACAAATCTGTGTAGGGATGAATCGTTTGATTGCGCAATTCCGCCATCGGATGAAACGCGCTCGTCGTGAGCGTCGGCGTGTGACACTTCACACAGTTGGCACTGGCGAAAAGCGCTTCTCCCTGCAACGCCTGTGCGTTGGTCAAGTCGCGCCGCGCCGCGACTCCCAGCAACGCCACGTATCGCGTCATCTGATCAAGTTCGGTGGCGTTGATCTCAACCCCGCTGGCGTTGGTTTCGCCATCGAGTTTCGGGAAAATCGCGGTGGCCACGCCCATGTCGGTGTTGAGCGCACCCGCCACCTGATGTCTGACGCGGACCTTGATGCCTTTGTAGCCGAAGCGTCCGAGCCGTTGCTGTGACGTTTCGGGATCAACCACAGTCTGCACACGACCCGAAATGCCGTCGGTGTTTGAATCACTTGGATCGGCGAGCGCCTGAATGTTGCTTTCGCTCACAGCTTCGAGCAGACCGAGCCCGACGAGTTGCGGGGCGACGCGGGCGGATAAAAACGCGGGCGGCGTGCCGGAGAACGCGTAGTTCGGCTTCTGCAAGGAATACGGCGTGCCGTCTCCATACTGGCCGCTCGTGGTTGTGTAACTCGCAATCGAAACGCTGCCTTCATTCGTTCCGCTCACAGATTGCGGCTGCAACACCGAACCGAGCGTCGGATGCGGCATGCCGTTCGCATCGCTGCCGACCTTGAACACCCACTTAGTCAACGGCGTGCCGACCGCCGCCGGCAACGCGCGACCGTTGTTGACGTGACATTCGACGCAACTGCGCGCGATGAATTTCGGCCCAAGCTTCCCGACATGTTCGCTGAACACAGGATTGCCCGGTTCAGAATGTGAACCGTCACCAAAGTCTGTGTGATGCAACCGGCGGCCGAGCATGAACGGCAATCCATTCGTCGGAGAAATGTTTCCCGCCGTCTGCTTGAAGCGATGTTCCGGCTCGTTGGAATACTGATACGGCAGCGTGGTCTGGCCGCCCATCCACGCGTTCGTCGGCAACGGATACGAGTCGAGGCTTTGATTAACGTTGCCGACAATGCCGCCGTTAAAGCCCATGTCGTTGCCCTGCGCCCACGGCACGATGCCCTGCCCTACGACGTAGAGCAGCACGGTGCCGTAGTAATTGTTTCGCCCGTGTCTCGGCGCGTTGAGGAATTGACTGATTTCGATCTCCACGCGGTCGCCCAACTGCAACGCGCGATTTCCCTCGTTCGCATTTTGGGTGACGGTCGCTGAATAATTGTAATCAATCTCGCCCGGTGTGGCGGAGGCGTTGGTCGAAACAAGTGTCGCGACCTGGTTGTTGTTGTATTCCGCCACCGTGCCGATGCCGCGAAAGAACGTGCGGAATTCAGCGGGGTTCAACAGGTCGTGCGTGGTGTAGTTGAACGTGATGTGCTGCGGCTGTCCGGCTTTGCCGACGCGGTCAATGATCTCGATGTTCGCCACCCGTTGCTCCCAGTACCAACTCAGGTAGTGATCGTAGATGTGAAAGTTCGCCTCTCGCGCATGACGGTCGCGGGCGCGATCAGCAATGTAAGTGTATCGCGCGGTCGGCGTGTCAATGGTCGTGTCAGGTTCTAGCGGCGTGAAGCTGTTGAACAACGCGACGATGGATGACGCAGAATCCGTCTGCGCAGAAATCGTGGCGTCAGCGGCGAGACTTTGACCGTCCGCCGTGAGCGCGAGGACGGCGAGAAAATAAGTCTGGCCCGGCGTCAGGCCGGAGATGATCGCGGAGGTGACATTGCCGACATCGGTCGAATTCGTCAGCGCGTTGCTGTCGAGACCAAACATGATCCGATAGCCCGTCACGCCAGCCGTGACGCTCGCTGTCCAGGACAGACCGATGGCGTTGGTCGAACCGGACGGCACGATTTGCAAACCGGTCGGCGCGAGAACCGGCACAATTTCAGACGGAATGGAAAGCCCGTAGAAACGTTTCGGTTCACCGGGATTGACGAGCAGACTGTTCGTGGATCGCCCGTCGCTGCCAAAAAGATTTGTCGCCACCGGCGTCCAGATTGAACCCGGCGCGACGTTCGTGGACGTGAGCAACACGCTGCGAGTGTTCGTTCCGCCTGACCACACGAGATTCAAGTTTGAACCCGTCATCACCACGCCGCCCGGAACAAACGTCGGCGGCGCGGGCGGTGGCGGTGGAGGCAACACGTAAGTGAACCCATTCAGGTTTGTAGCCGAGAGCATGTTTGTGTTTTGAACCACCACGTTCACTGCGCCCGGCATCCCGGCGGGCGTGGTGGCGGTGATGTTCGATGAACTGTTGAGCGAGATTCCGGTCGCGTTGTTGGCGCCGAACTTGACCGTGACGCCGCTCAAAAAGTTCGAGCCAGTGATTGTCACCACCGTGCCACCGTTGGTCAGGCCGCTCGAAGGCGTCACGCTCGTGACGACCGGCGCAACCGGTGACGCCACCCCGCCCGCGCTCACCACGTCCGCGTAGCTGTCGCCCACGCGAATCTCATCCGCCATGATCGCAAAACCACCGCCGGGATTTTGAAAGCCGACTCCCGTGATCGTTCCCACATCGAACGTCGTCACGGTGTAACTCGCCGCCACGACCGGCGTGGAGGAATTGGCGGTTGGATTGATATAGATCGTGACCGTGTCGTTCGTGCCCGAAGTGTTGAAATCAATTTTTATCGCGACCAGATACGGCGTGTTGCCGTAAGTGCCGGTGAACCCGCTCGCAAGCGAAGTCGCCGTGGCGACGGTATTTCCCGTGGTTAGAATCGAGCCGGGCTGCAATGCACCCGTCGTCTGGCTGATCGGATCCAAACCGTAACCGAAATACAGACCCGTGCCGCCATTGGGAAAATAAACGCCGCAATGATTCGCGCCGTTGTTGCCCGCCATGTTGAACAGAAAGCTGATCCACTTCGTCGCGCTGGAAAGCGGCGTCGCGAAACTCACCGACTGTCGCCCGCTGGTGGAGCTGAATGAATTGTTCACAGTCGGCAGATTGGTGTAAGCCATCCCGGCGACGACCGAAGGAGTTGATCCGCAAGCCCAGTTGCCAGTGAATCCGGTGGCAGTGCTGGCCGTTCCGTTCGGAATCGAGGCGGTGTAATTGAACGGCTCGTAGGCGATCAGTGCCGCCTGCGCATTGAAGTTCAGCGCAACAAACCACAACATCGCTGCCATAATCCGGAGCGCGACAAATTTGACATTCCTTTTGATCACAGTGGCAAACAACCTGGTTCAAGCGGATGAATCTGGTCCGAAGTCCCGACTCCATTCGCCGCAATGAGGGCGGTACAGATTCACGGCAGTCACAAACCGAGGTATCGGCTCAAGAGTAAGATGATACGACTCGAAACCTAGCTAGCCGAGCGGCTAGTTTTCCGGCGACTTTCCCTGACGAAATTTCAACGCCGCTTCCGTCCGCGAATGAACGTGGAGTTTCTCGTAGATGTGCTGGAGGTGCCATTTGACGGCGGCGATGGTCACGCCGAGACGCTCTGCGATGGCTTTGTTTCCAAGCCCGTGCATGACGAGTTCAAGAACCTGCCGTTCGCGCTCGGACAAATCCTCCAACTGCTGCTCTGTCGTCGCCTGCCCACGGAACTGCCCGATGACTTTTCGCGCGATCTCCGGCGTCATCGGCACGCCGCCCTCGTGCGCCTCCCTGATGGCGGCGATTATCCTCTCCGGCTGTGCGCGCTTGAGGAGATATCCGCACGCACCCGCGCGCAACGCTTGAAAGATTCGCTCGGAATCCTCATACACCGTCACGATGACGATGTGGACCTTGGGCATCATCTCCTTGATTTTTGCCGTGCATTCGACTCCCGTGGAATCGGGGAGTTGGATGTCCATAAGGATCACGTCCGGCTGCATCTTCGGGATGGTTTTCAACGCATCCGCCACGGTGGAACAGGTGCAGACACATTGAAAGCCCGGCGTGCGGTTGAGCAATGTCTCGAACCCTTCACGCAACGTTTTGCTGTCCTCTACGACACCTACTTTGATCATAATTGATTTCCTCGAAGCGGCGCTTTGAACCGCACGATCGTTCCGCCAGCGCCGTTTCGGATGAGTTCACATTGACCACTGATCGCGCCCATCCTCTCTTTCATGTTCGCGATGCCATCTGCGCCGGATACTTTCGGCGACTCCTCGAACCCGACACCGTTGTCGGCCACCTCGACTGTCAGATTTCCGCCCCGCACCAGGATGCGCAACCAGACCTGCGTGGCTTTGGAATGACGCACCACATTGGTGAGCGCCTCCTTGAATGCGAGAAACAGTTCCTGCCGGAATTTCGGGTCCAACGCCTGGTCCGGCATGTCGTCCGTCACATCCAGACCGCACGAGATCGAGGCCAGATCCAAAAGACGCTGCGCGTACGAACTGAAGTAACTCGCCAGCGACGCGATGGTGTCGTTGCGTGGATTCACCGCCCAGACGATTTCATCCAGCGATGTGACCATCTGTCGCGCCGTCTCGGACAACTCGTCCAGGTAACGATCTTTTTCCTCCGTTGAAGTCGTCGAGCTTTTCACCAGCGCGCTGAGCATGTTCACCTCCGTCAAACGTGCACCAAGATCATCGTGCAGATCGTGTGCGACGCGGGCCCGCTCCTGTTCGATCTCGCGCCGCCGCTCGGCTCTCTGCCTTTCCTGGATTTCCGCCTCGAGTTGTTTCGTCCGCTCCGCGACCCGGCGTCGCAACACCGCCACCCAGCCAAACGCCGCCAGTGCCACGAACCCGAACGCGCCCGCCATCCACAAGACCTTTTGCAACGTCCACCACGGCGGCAACGCGAGTATCTCCACGTCCGATGCCGCGCGAAGCAACACGCGGAACGATTGCGCACGCCACTCTTCGCCAGCCTCCCAGTTGCCGGGAACGATCTTGCAAACACCCGTCACCGCCACCCGGCTGCCGATACCGAGATGCGACAGCGAATCCGCACCCACGGCATCAGTCAACTGCGCCTGAAAGATATGCCCGTCCTCCTCAAGGATCAGATAGCGTTCCTGCCCCGATTCCGTGCGTCCCAACAACCGGGCCGACAACCGCACCAGACAGCAATCGCGGGTTCCCTTCAACGCCTCATCCGGTGCGACATCGGCGGGAATGACTCCTTGTCCATCGCTGCTTTTGCGATAGGTCGCATCTTGAAGCAGCGGCGAATAATCTCCACGACTCGGGAAACCAACCACCTCGATCACATCACCGACGCTGAGCGGCTGTTGATTTTGGGTCTGCACTTCGAGGCCCTGATCGCCCTGCTGGATGTAAAGAGTGCGTCCCTGTTGGAAGTGGATGACGGTGCCTGCCACTTTCACGCGATGCCCGATCGCTTGCTGCGGCGTGAACTGGAGCAGACTCCCGATGGGACGGCTTGCGATGGCAAACGGATCAGCAGCCGCAGGCGTTTCGATGACCAGATCCTCGGGACGCGGCACCATCAGGCGGATGGCGAAGAGTTGTCTTTGGCGGTTGAACAAAGTGGCGCAAACCCCGCGCACCCGCACCGTGCTGTCCACCATGCGCTCTGTCTCCCGAACCGGCAATTGCCGCGCATAAACCGAGAGCCGCCCGCTGCCCGTCGCGATCTCCATCCTGTGAAACTGGGTGGACTCCTGATACGTCACCGAACGAACGATGCCGCTTACCTCGACAAACTGGCTGTCCTCGTTGCCAGCCGTGAGTTGTTCGTAGGTGACAGCTCGCGGCTCGGGCATCGTGCCGTCACCGATGGCGCGGATGCTGCGCGGCACGACGATCGGCGCGAACTCGCCCGCGCCCGTCGTTCCGATGACCTCGACGCGCTGCCCCGGCGTGAAATGCACGGGCAACGCGGAATCGAATAAATAAACTCCCGCCGTTTCGTCCTGGATGAAACGCGAGTAAAGATTCTCCTCGAAGAAAGTGACCACGCCCTCAAGACGCACGGGCAGTTTTTGATCAGCCTGCTCCACGGACAACTTCCGCACCTCGGCTGCGGTGCGAAGCTCGTTGGTTGCGGCATCCGTATGAAGCGGACTCCACACTGCACAGGCGATTGCGATGATGGCAATGATCCGCATACGTGTCGTTTGCGAAGTCTTCACAGGATGCAAGACTTTATACATCTGATTGGAATTTGAACATCAGCAACATAAAAAACTAACCCATTGGCTAGTCCAAGCTTTGAGTCAGCCAAACAAGACGGCGATCACAATGCGTTGCCATGAATTGCGGCGGTGCTTGTAAGCCGGAACCATGCAAAAGGAATGTCGCGCGAAGGTCACGAAGGAGGCGAAGGCAAGGCGGGA
>CAZFNB010000008.1:0-13300 GCA_964520235.1 uncultured Bifidobacterium sp.
CAATCGCGCCGCCCATCTGCCTTCCACCTGCGTAAAGGTGGTCGCCTGCTTTCTTCTCGACGGGCTCGGATTCGCCCGTGACAAAACTGTAATCAACCAAAGCCGGGCCGTGGATGAGTTTTGAATCTGCCGGTATCAACTCGCCATTCCGGATCAACAGCCGGTCACCAACCTGGAGTTGCGCCAGAGAAACAGCCTCCTCGTTCCGGCCTGATTTGCGCGTGACAGAAAGTGGAAAGAATGATTTGTAGTCCCGGTCAAAAGCCAGCCGGTCGTAGGTTTTTTGCTGGAACAATCGTCCGCAGAGAAGGAAGAAAATCAGCCCGCACAGCGAATCGAAATATCCGTCCCCGCGCCCCGTAAAGACTTCGTATGTGCTCTGTATGTAGATCGCCAACACACCCGCGGCGATCGGCACGTCAATGTTCAACAATTTTTGTTCAAGACTGCGCCACGCGGCTTTCCAGTAGTCCAGAGCGCTGTAAATCACCACTGGTGTCGCCAGTAAAAAACTGATCACCCCGACCAGTTTGCGGAAGCCGGGCCCGGTAAACGCGTCCAGCCCGAGATAGGCGGAAATGCTGAAAAGCATGATGTTGCCAAATGCAAATCCTGCCAGGCCAAGTTGTATCCAAAGCCGTCGTGCCGTGCGACTGTGCGACTTCGATTCCAGTGCTGACAGTTTAAGTTCCGGTTCATAGCCCAGGGAGGCCAGCAGGGTGACGGCTTCGCTCAGTTTTACCTGGCCGGTCGTGAAGGACAGGGAGATTTCCTTGCGCGGAAAATTTACCCGGGATTGTCCGATGCCAGGTTTGAGGCGGAACAGGTTTTCCAGCAGCCACACGCATGCGATGCAGTGAATGGCTGGAATGTGAAATGTGACCTTTGTTTGCTGTGCGTCGGCAAAGTCCACGAGGCGTTCGCGTACGGCAGGTTCATCCAGAAACTTGAAACGATCTGCCCGGGCGGAGGCGTTGATACGCACGCCGGCGGTCTCGCTCAGTTTGTAAAAGTCCGTAAGGCCGTTTTCGGCCAGTAGTTCAAAGACCGTCAGACAGCCCTGGCAGCAAAAAGACTTGTCGCCGTTTGTGGGCGGGTTTGTGCCGCACCGCGTGCCACAGTGAAAACACGGTATCACTTCGGCGGACCGCCTCCCGTTTTCAGAGGCAAACTTCTCCGTCGCGCGCTTTGTTTTGGAACTGACTGATGACTGAATCATTTCGTCCCCAAGCATCATCAAGGACGTTGGGATAATCGTCGGGGCTCGCGTGTCGCGCCAACCATCGCTTGCTGTGTGCTTGTCCGATTTTGGCTGGTTGCAGACTGTGGGCGGGCAACTAGTGGTTTCCCCTATTTTGGCTAAAGCGTGGCGGAATAGTGCAATCAGGGAGCGCCCCAATTGTTGTGCCGGGTGCGTTTCCCTAAATTGGCAACATGCAAACAACAATTGCCAAGTTTGAATCGAACAGGTCAGTTACACCCGTCGCCCCCGACACTGAAATGCTCGCCATGTCGGAGAATCGCGCGGGTAATCAAGCCAGCCCCGCCAACCTTCCCGTCCTGCCCGTAAATGGCAATGGCAATGGCAACGGAAGCGTGGACCGTGCTCTCATCGAGGCGATCGCAAATTCCAGTGTATATCAGGAATACGAACGTGCGTTCACGGAGACCACTGGATTGCCAGTCTCGCTGCAACCAGTGGAGACCTGGCAGTTGCCGCATCATGGCAAACGCGGTGAAAACCCCTTCTGCGCCATGCTCGCTCAAAAGAGCCGGGCTTGCGCCGCGTGTTTGCAAAGCCAGGAGAAGCTTTGCCAAAAAGCCGCCACAGAGCCTCAGTCCGTCACCTGCCCGGTCGGTTTGTGCGACACCGCCGTCCCTGTGCGCATGGGCGACCGGCTTATCGGCTTCCTGCACACCGGACAATTTTTCACGCGCAAACCGAACGATGCCCAGTTTGTCCGTGCCAGCAAGCTGACCCAGGAATGGGGCGTGGCTGGTGATCGCGAAACCCAACGCAAAGCCTACTTCGCCGGCAAGGTCGTTCCCACGCGCCAGCACGAGTCTGTGGTGAAACTGCTCACCATTTTTGCCCAACACCTCGCCATGCTGGGCAATCAGATTTACATGCAACAAAAGAACGCCGAGCCGCCAGCCATCGCGCGTGCCCGGAAATACATCCACGAGCATCAAGCCGAGAAGCTCACGCTCGGAGAAGTCGCCAGGAGCATCAACACCAGCGCATTCTATTTCTGCAAGCTGTTCAAGAAGACCACCGGCTTGAACTATACCGATTACCTTTCACGCGTGCGGATCGAGCGGGCCAAAAACCTCCTGCTCAACCCGAACCTGCGTGTGAGCGAAATCGCGTTCGAGGTCGGGTTCCAGTCGCTCACGCATTTCAACCGCGTGTTCAAGCGCATCCTCGGCCAGTCGCCCACGGAATACAGGGCGCAACTGGCGTCGCACTGAACCAATGCCGGGTCGGATGGGCGTTTAATTGAATTGGCATGGAACGAATTCTCTCCGATAGTTTTTTCATCCGAGGGATGAAGGACTACCGGAAAATGTCACGCGCGGAATTGCTCGCGCGAATCGAACAGATCAAGACGCGTCACGCCACACGGACGAAGGCGCAGCGTCAGCGTGCCGCCGTCGCCGTGCGCGACCGCGAGGAACGCCTGCGGGCCATCCTTCAAACCGCCGTCGAGGGCATCATCACCATTGACGAGCACGGCATCATCGAATCCATCAATCCCGCTGCCGAAAAAATCTTTGGCTACAAGTCGCGCGAGGTCGTCGGCAAAAATGTCAGCGTGCTCATGCCTTCGCCGCATCGCGAGCAGCATGACGGCTACATCGGCAATTACCTCCGCACCGGCCACGCCAAAATCATCGGCATCGGGCGCGAGGTTTCCGGGCGGCGCAAGGATGGGACGGTGTTTCCGATGGATCTGTCCGTCAGCGAAGTGCGGCTGGCGAACCGCCGGCTGTTCACGGGTTTCATCCGCGACATCACCGAACGCAAACGTCTTGAAAAGGCCACGCTGGAAATCAGCGAGCGCGAACAACGCCGCATCGGCCACGACCTGCATGACGGTCTTTGCCAGCATCTCGCGGGCATCGAACTGATGAGCCAGGTGCTCGAGCAGAACATCGGCAGGCGTTCCAAGTCCGACGCTGCCCGTGTTGGTGACATCGCAAAGAACGTTCGCGATGCCATCAGTCATACGAGATCGCTGGCGCGCGGTCTTTCGCCGGTGACGCTCGAATCCGAGGGCTTGATGTCCGCGTTGACCGAGTTCGCGGCCAACACCGTGAAATTTTTCAAGGTTGAGTGCGTCTTCCACTGCGATCCACCCGTGCTCGTACGTGATCATGCCACGGCCACAAATCTCTTTCGTATCGCACAAGAAGCCGCTTCCAACGCCATCAAGCACGGGCGCGCGCGGCGCGTCAGCATCGGACTTGAGAGTCATCGCGGCAGAATCATCCTTCGCATCAGTGATAACGGCACCGGGTTGTCCAAGAATTTTTCGTCGCAAAAGCAAAAAGGCATGGGTTTGCGCATCATGCAATCCCGTGCGGCCATGATCGGCGCCGTTTTTTCCATCGAGCGCAATGCCGCGGGTGGCGTGACTGTCATCTGTTCCGCGCCGGCGCGAGCTGCTGCCGCAAAGAAATCCACCGCATCCCATGGCCGCTAAATCCAGATCTTCCCGCCGCCGTGTGCTCATTGTGGATGATCACCCGATGATGCGACAGGGACTGGCCCAGTTGATTGACAACGAGCCGGACCTGAAGGTCTGTGCCGAGGCGTCCAATGGCGGCGAGGCGCTTGACGCCGTGGCGGCGCAAAAATTTGATCTCATCCTGCTCGATATTTCTTTGCCGGATAAAAACGGACTCGAAGTCGTCAAGGACATCCAGTCGTTGCATCCCGGGCTGCCGATCCTGGTGGTGTCCATGCACGACGAGGCGCTTTATGCCGAGCGCGTCCTGCGCGCGGGCGCACGCGGTTACATCATGAAGCAGGAGGGCGGAAAAAAACTGCTTGAAGCCATCCGTCGCGTTCTGGACGGTCATGTTTTTGTCAGTGAAAAGATGTCGGCGCGGATACTGGAGGTGTTTTCCGGTCGTCGGGCGGATTCCAGTTCGCCGGTGGAACGGTTGACGGATCGAGAGTTCGAGGTGTTTCAACTCATCGGCCAGGGTCGTGGCACGCGCGAGATTGCGAACCACCTGCACCTGAGCGTCAAGACCGTGGAAGTCCACCGCGCCAACATCAAGTCAAAGCTCAAGCTCAGATCCGCCACCGATCTCGTGCGTCATGCCGTGCGCTGGGTCGAGGCCGAGGGCGGCAACTGATTCCGCCTTCGCAAAATACGGTTCACCTTCGACAACGCGCGGAAAGCGTTGCGGCGGTTTTACGGCAACCTGTTCCTTGCTTGTATGAATTCGCCTGTTGAATCCCCGACCCGGGCCGCGTCACAACGGCTTGAATCCGCTCACGACATTCTTGGTGCGCACCAACATCCGCTTCACGCCATCTTTTCGCCGAAGGTCGTCGCCGTCATCGGTGCCACCGAACGCAAACGCAGCGTGGGTCGCACCGTGATGACCAACCTCACGCAGGGCGGCTTTGAAGGCTCGATCTATCCGGTGAATCCCATCCAGGATTCCATCCTTGGCTTGAAAGCCTTTCCCAACGTCGCGTCGCTGCCCGAGAAGCCTGACCTGGCCGTCATCATCACGCCGCCGAAAACCGTTCCCGGGATCATCAAGGAATGTGTGGATGTCGGAGTGCGCGGGGCCATCATCATTTCCGCCGGTTTCAAGGAAACCGGAGCCGAGGGCGCGGCGCTCGAAAAACAGATCATCGCCGAGGCGCGACGCGGAAACCTGCGCATCGTCGGCCCGAACTGTCTCGGTGTCATGTCGCCGCGCGCGAAATTCAACGCCACGTTTGCCGCAGCGATGGCGCGTCCGGGCAATGTCGGCTTCATCAGCCAGAGCGGCGCGCTTTGCACTGCCATCCTTGACTGGAGCTTGAAGGAGAACGTCGGCTTCAGCGCGTTCGTTTCGCTCGGCTCGATGCTCGATGTCGGCTGGGGCGACTTGATTTATCACCTCGGCGATGACCCGAACACGAAGAGCATCGTGATGTACATGGAAACCATCGGTGATGCCCGCGCGTTTCTTTCCGCCGCGCGCGAGGTCGCGCTGACCAAGCCCATCATCGTCATCAAGCCCGGGCGCACCGAGGCGGCGGCCAAGGCGGCGGCCTCGCACACGGGTTCGTTGACCGGCAGCGATGAAGTGTTGCAGGCTGCGTTCAAACGCGCGGGAGTTTTGCGGGTGGAACAGATTTCGGAATTGTTCGACATGGCGGAGGTGCTCTCCAAACAACCCCGGCCCCGGGGGCCGCGCCTCACGATCGTGACGAACGCCGGAGGTCCGGGCGTGCTTGCCACCGACGCACTCATCACCAGCGGTGGACAACTCGCCGAGCTGACCTCCGAAACGATGACTTCACTCAACAGCATCCTGCCGCCGACCTGGAGTCACAACAATCCGGTGGACATCATCGGCGACGCCGGGCCGGAGCTTTACGCGAAAGCCGTGGATGTTGTCGCCAAGGACCCGAACACGGACGGGTTGCTTGTGGTCCTCACACCGCAGGCGATGACCGATGCCACGGCCACCGCCGAGGAATTGAAACCGTTCTCGCATCTTGAAGGAAAACCTGTTCTCGCAAGCTGGATGGGCGCAAGCGAGGTCGAGAAGGGCGAGGACATCCTCAACGCGGCGCGCATTCCCACGTTCAAGTATCCCGACCGCGCGGCACGGGCGTTCGAATACATGTGGCGTTACAGCCAGAACCTCAAGGCGCTTTACGAAACCCCGGCGCTGCTTGCGGAGAACCACAGCAGCCCCACGGCTCGCGCCGATGCGGAGACGCTGATTCAAAGTGTTCGCAAGGACGGACGCACGATTCTTACCGAGTTCGAATCCAAGAAACTGCTGGCGGCGTACGGGATTCCCACCGTGGAAACGCTCGTCGCAAAATCCGAGGCCGAAGCCATATCACTCGCGAAGAAGATCGGATTCCCGGTCGTGCTCAAATTGTTTTCCGAAACCATCACGCACAAGACCGACGTGGGCGGTGTGCAATTGAACCTCCGCAACGAGGACGCCGTCCGCGCCGCATGGAACAACATCGCCGATGCCGTCAAATCCAAGGTCGGCCCGGAACATTTCCTCGGTGTGACCGTGCAACCGATGATCAGGCTTGAGGGTTACGAACTCATCATCGGCAGCAGCATTGATCCGCAATTCGGCCCGGTGCTCCTGTTCGGGACGGGCGGACAACTCGTGGAAGTTTTCAAGGATCGCGCGCTGGCACTGCCGCCGCTGAACACCACGCTCGCCCGGCGCATGATCGAGCAGACGAAGATTTACACGGCGCTCAAAGGCGTGCGGGGGCGTCCTCCTGTGAAACTGGATGAACTCGAAGGTTTGCTCGTGCGGTTCAGCCAGCTTGTCGTCGAGCAGAAATGGATCGCCGAGATAGACATCAACCCGCTGGTGGCGTCGCCGGAACGATTGATCGCCCTCGACGCCCGCGTGGTGTTGCATCTGGCGAATGTGACCGAGGACAAGCTGCCGCGCCCTGCCATCCGGCCTTATCCGGTGCAATACGTCGCGCCGTGGAAACTTCGCGACGGTACGCCTGTGACCATCCGTCCGATCCGGCCCGAGGACGAGCCGTTGCTCGTGAAACTGCACGGAACATTGTCCGAGCGCAGCGTGTATCATCGCTACTTCGCTCAATTGAACCTCTCGCAACGGGTCGCACACGAGCGGTTGATGCGGATCTGTTTCAACGATTACGACCGTGAGATCGCGCTTGTGGCCGAGCGCCGTGACGCGGCGACAGGCGCGTTGGAAATCCTGGGCGTGGGGCGGTTGAGCAAGGCGCATGAGCAGAACGAGGCCGAGTTCGCGTTGCTCATCAGTGACCACTGGCAACGACAGGGCCTTGGCACCGAACTGCTGAAACGGCTTGTGCAGGTTGGCCGTGATGAAAAGCTCGCGCGTATCACCGCCATCATCCTGGCCGACAACCGCGCGATGCAACAGGTCAGCCGCAAGGTCGGGTTCACCGTCCGTCACGACGAGGACAACCACGATTTTGTGGCGGAGATTGCGTTGTAAGCCCCATTCACGCGGGGCCGTTTTTGGAACTCGCCTTTTTTCAGGCGTCGCGTCATTGTTGCGGTGTGAACACTCCCGGCATTTCGCTTCCGTCGCGCCGGCATTTTCTGCACCGCCTCGCGCTGGGTTCGGCCTGGTTCACGGTGCCGGGCGCGTTCGCGGAGGAATTGCTTCGCACACCGCGCCAGACGGAAGGGCCGTTTTATCCCAACAGACTTCCGTTGGACACGGACAACGACCTGCTGCTCATCAACGACGCCATCACGCCGGCCATCGGTGAAATCACCTGGTTGAGCGGGCGCGTGCTTGACCTGGGTGGCGCGCCGTTGCGCAACGTGACGGTGGAAATATGGCAGTGCGATGCAAGGGGCGTTTACATCCACAGCGCCGACAGTGATCGCACCAAACGTGACGCCAATTTTCAGGGCTTTGGAAGATTTGTCACCGGCTCGACGGGTGAATACCTCTTCCGCACCATCAAGCCGGTGCCATATCCCGGGCGCACACCTCACATTCATTTCAAGCTGAAGCGCGGCGGCAGCGAATTGCTCACGACCCAGTGTTACATCAAAGGTCATCCGCAAAACGAGCGCGATGGCGTGCTGCGCGACATCCGGGACACCCGCGCGCGTGAATCCGTGATCGTGGACTTCGCGCCGTTGAAAAAATCCAGGGCGGACGAACTCTCGGCACGATTCGACATCGTCCTCGGTGTCACTCCTGAAACCGCGTAAAAGCGGGCTGACATTTGAATCTTTCCAAAACGTCGTGCTTTAGACAGATTTCACCCATGCCCAAGCCCCTCCCGGTTTCTATTTTGCTCGTCCTTTTCACGTTGCGCGCCGTCGCTCATTACGTGCCCGGAAACGAATACGCCATGACCAACGCCGTGCCGCTGCCGTTCGTCGTCGAAGACAAAGGCCCGGTGCGAAAACCTGATGCCATCCTCGCCTCGCCCGGCTTGAAAGTCAGCGGGCAGGGCTTTTGGAAATTCACCGCTGCGCGTGATCTTGTGCCGGTTCCCGCCGCCGTGCCATCCGTGAAACAGGCGCACGGCACCATCATCGTGGACAAGGGCACGGACACCGTTTATTGGGGATTGCAGGGCGTGGGCTGGATCGGTTTCAGCAACAGGCTGCGCGATTCATGGATCGTTTCCGGCAACATCGCTTTCACCAACGGCAACCTTCACGGCGCGGACATTCTGCCGCGCCGGAACAAGTCACCGCGCATCGCCGCCGCCGACAACATGTCCGGCAAAATCTATCTGACCGACACGGGCTTTCAGGAGGTTGCATCGCTGGGCCGCCCCGACTTCGGCACTTACGCCACGAACGAGACGTTCAAACCCACCGATGTGGCGTTCGCAAGCGCGAAGGAACTTTGGGCCGTGGATGGCTACGGCCAGCAACGATTCATCCCGGCGGACGTGCAACCCTTCCGCTGGCAGGGCGACCACTACGGCAGCGGCAAGCGGTTTTCCATGACCACGCACGGAATCACCTACGACAAAAGGCAGGATGACCTGCTGATTTCCGCGCGACCCGAGGGGCAGCTCAAACGCGTGAACCGCAGCGACCGTCTGCTCAATGACATCATGGGCCTGCCGAAGGGAACGTTGCTGTGCGATGTGGATTTGTGGGGCGACTATGCGTTGGCCGCGTGCCTCGATGGTCCTGACAAAACTCCCGGGCCGCTGCATATCATCAATCTCAAAAAACGCGTCATCGTCTCGACCATCAAGCCAAAGGAAGAACTCGGCTACGAAGATGCACTGCACATGCACGATGCCGCGTGGTATGTGACCGGAAAAGGCAAGGAGCAGGAGGTTTACATCCTCTTCACCAACTGGAATCCCGGCGGCATCGGTGCGCTGAAGCTGGTGAATATCGCCGATTGACCGGAGCGCCGATCTCCAGATCGGCTCGGTCAGGCTGGGTCGGAGCACCGAGCACCGTCTCGGCTCGATGACGTTCATTCGGAGCGCCGGCCTCCGGCACGGCGCGAACGCGCGACAAAATCCCAACCAGCCGTGCCGGGAGGCCGGCGCTCCGGTAATTGGTGGAACTCCTCGCGATGCGAGCAGCGCAACGCTTAGACCGCATATCAAAATGAAGTTTTGGCAGCGGTTGGTAGGGCGCGTCACTCCGTGCGCGCCGTCGGTGGGGCGAGTGTCCTCGCGAGCAGGATCGCCGGTAGTCTTGCCCACACAAAAGGCTGGCGCGCGCGGAGCTATGCGCGCCACCTTGAACAGTCATTCTGTTGCCCATTCTTAGTACAATTCGGATTGCATCCGTCCCGAGCCTGCCGCAAGAATCCGTCACCATGAAACGCCGCGAATTCCTCAAAACCTCCCTCGTCGCCAGCGCTGCTGCCGCCGCCACTTCAATCACCCATGCTGCGGAAAATTCTGCCGCTGCACCGGAGCGCGAGTTCTACGAGTTGCGCCTCTACCACCTGCGCCAAGGGCCGATGCTCAAGCGCTTCGATGAGTTCTACAAAGACATCGCGGTGCCGGCGTGGAATCGAGCGGGCGTCAGCGCGGTGGGTGTGTTCGATGTGATGATCGGGCCGGATCAACCGACGAAATACGTGCTGTTGCCGTTCAAGTCATGGAACGCCATGAACGAAGCGCGGGAAAAGTTCGAGTCAGACGAGGCGGTCTTGAAATCCGACTTCGCGAATCTGCCGCCGACCGATCCCGGTTACATCCGTAAGGAAAGCTCCGTGTTACTGGCATTCAAGAGCGTGCCGAAACTGGAAATCCCCGCGCAGGCGAAGGAGAAGAAGGGACGTATCTTCGAGTTGCGTACCTATGAAGCGCACAGTCGCAAGGCGAACAAAAAGAAGGTGGAGATGTTTGACACCGCCGAAGTGGACATCTTCCGGCGCACCGGTCTGCAACCAGTCTTCTTCGGCGAAGGCCTCGTGGGCACGAACCTGCCAAGCCTGACCTACATGCTGGTGTTCGACGACATGGCCACGCGCGACAAGAACTGGGGGCAGTTCGGCGGTCATCCCGACTGGAAAAAGCTGAGCACCACCCCCGGCTACACCAACGCCGAAATCCTGACGAACATCACGAGCGTGTTTCTGCGGCCGACTGGCTATTCGCAGGTTTGAACAAGGAGTAAACGCCTATGGAACTCACGAAACGCGAGATTGAGGTTGCAGAACGATACATATCGAAACGCGAAAAACAACTGGCACAGTGGCCGCGTAGACGATGGCTGATACTAGTCGTCTACTCGGTGTTCATGCTCGTCGGATACCGGATCGTGAGCGATGGGATGCGTAGCATTGAAGACGACAAGGCAATTGATTTACAAGCAAGCCTTGCGATTGGAGGGGATCCGCCTCCTGGCCAGGAACAGCGTTGGGTGATCGGGTCTATGATGAAGATCGCCAAGGTTCTTGAGTCGCGTTATCAGGTCGTGATCTACTCGTTAATACAAGTAGCCGTGGGTTGCCTCCCGTTCTTTTCCGGTTTGACAATGGTTTGCCTTGCCATTTTGAGATGGAATACCGGAGAGCGAGACGCGCTAATTTGCAAGCTGCTGCGAGGGAAATTACAGGAACTCCAGAAGGCGGATGGAACCAATCCGAACGCGGCCAGTTAGCCTAGTTCAACCTGGCGTAGGATTTGTTCATCGCTCTCTATTCTCACGCGATCAAATCCTCCACCACTTTCCCATGCACATCCGTGAGGCGGAAGCGGCGGCCCTGGTAGAAGTAGTCGTTCCTGAACAACTTTGCCAGGGAGCAGCCTGTGCGGGCTGGGTGTGCTTGTTGTAAAAACGATTTCTGCCGGGCCGAAGACCGGCACCGCGTCAAGACGGCGATTCGACGCTTCCAGATCCTTCCGCTGAAATGTTTTCAATCCCGGACGTTGGCGCGGACGCGGGCACATCGGCTGGCGCGGCTGGAATGTCGGTTGACACCGGAGCTGACGGAGTCCCGGCAGCCGGTGCAGTCGGCGCTGCGACTTCCGCTGGTTTTGGCTCCGGTTTCGGCGGCTTGGGAGCGGGCTTCTTGGCTGTTTCCAAAATGCCGTTGGCGAATTCGAGCACGTGACCTTGATGAACAAGCCAGTGCAGGTCTGTGGTCACGGCGATCTGTTCCGGAGTCGGTTGCGGTGCCGCCGGGGCTGGCGCAAGCGTTGCCGGTGGCGTCCCGGTCGTTGAACCGGCTTCAACCGCCGGAGCCACGGGAATCGGCGCGGGCGCAGGTGCGGGCGCAAGAGCTTCCATCAATTTCCGCCGCGTGCATTTGGGCGTGGCATTGATGAAATCCACGATGCGTTTGATGTTGTCCGACACCAGCGTGGCTTCGAGATCGAGATAGTGCGGTCGCGCCACAGCGACGTGTGTGACGGTCTTGTTGACCTTGAAGAACTGGAGACTGCGTTTGGCAAATGCCTGGCTCAACGCCGTGGCGATCTGCATCGGGAAACGACGCTGCTCCGCGAGCAGGTTGCCAACCACGCGATGCAATCCACCGCGCAATCCGCGCGCTGCCACGCCGGTGACGGTGTGTTCCTCAACCGTCTTGATGATGGAATCCTTGTGCGTGGCGCGAAAATGTCTCTCGACCTCTTCGCGGTTCGGCAACTTCAACGGCTCGGGAACGTTGAGGCAGTTGTATTCCGTCTTCCAGCTCTGTTCCTCGACCCATTGTTTCACGACGGCTTCGTCGCGGACGATCTTGACGCGCGACTTGTAAACCTCGAACGGCATCCGGCTGAATTTTTCCGCGTGCAACTTGCGGAGGCGGTTCTGGTAATCGTGATAATTGGGCGGACCAAAGATGACACCGCTCATGCCACACTGGCCGACGAACGTGTAAACGCCCTTTGGAGGCTCGGCGGCGGTCTTCTCCGCCTGATAGAACGTGGCGAAGTGCCGGGACAAGATGTGCGCCACGGCTTCGTCCTCGCTCAACCACAACGTCTCGTCCAGCGCGCAGAGGAACATGGGTTGTGCGGCTTTGCCCTCGGCATTTTTCTTCGAGTTGAAGCGAACGGAATAGCGCTCAGGCTTTTGCAGGATCAAAAACGCGATGTCGAACAACGGAAACGCCCGGCCCGTCATCTTGATCTGGCGTGAAATGGATTCCACGCCGTTCTCGTCAGGAACGATGGCCGCCGTGATTTCCGGCAACGGTTCCGGTGGGCGCTCTTCGCGGAGTGGACGCGCATCACGCGGGCCAAATCCGCCACGATCATCACGCCTTCCGCGCGGGCCGCGGTCGTCGCGCCGTTGTTGCGGGCGCGGGCCGCCTTCACCACGCGGACGGCCTCCGCCAAAACCTCCCTCGCGACGCTCGCCTTCGCGACGTGGCGGACGCGGGCCGCGACGATCATCGCGCCCTCGTTCCCGGGGAGCGCCTTCGTTGCCGGTGTATTTCTCGAAGCGGTTGGTGTCTGAGGATCCCTGTGCCCAGGCGGGCAGGAAGAGTTTTTCCAGGTCAAGGTCCGTTTCCGGATTGATGTTCATAATGCGACGACAGCCCCGATGCGGGACTCGATAAAATTGTGAGAGTATGTTGTCGTGACCCGGGCCTGATTGCAATGAAAGAAAAGCGGTGATAGAGGAATCATTTCAGCCACGGCGCAATTTTTTCGCCGGCCCAGATGTTTTTCACGGGCTGGCGTTCGCGCACGACGGCGAATTTGTTTCCGTTCACCAGCACTTCGGTGGGCAGCGAACGGGTGTTGTAGTTCGAACCCATCACGGAACCGTAAGCGCCCGCGCTCAGCAGCGCGAGGCAATCGCCCTCGCCCAGCTTTGGAAGCGGGCGATCTTTGCAGAAGTAATCCCCGGATTCGCACACAGGCCCGACGACATCGGTTGAGATCAAAGCCCTGCCTTTGCGCGCGAGCGGGACGATCTCGTGATAGGCATCGTAAAACGCAGGACGGATGAGGTCGTTCATCGCGGCGTCCACGATGAGAAAATTCTTTTTGCCGGTGCGCTTCACGTATTCGACCCGCGTGACGAGGATGCCTGAATTGCCCGAGATGAACCTGCCCGGCTCCATAAGGATTCTCATCCCGAGCGGCTTGAGCAACGGCAGGAGGCGG
>CAZFNB010000009.1:0-12871 GCA_964520235.1 uncultured Bifidobacterium sp.
GGGAAGCCCGGCTCTACGGCAAGCAGGGATGCTTGCCGCTACATCGGAGTTCGGGTTAAACCCGTGATCGAAACAATTTCATGTTGTCTTTGAGCACGCGCTGTCTATCGTCTCGCCATGCGCCGTTGCCTCACTGGAGTTCTTGCCGCCGCCTGCGTTGCCGTTGCATTTTCGGCAACGGCGGCCACGGGGCGCGTGAACAAGGTGTTGCCGCATTTTCTGGATGAACAGGGGCGGCATTCGATCTCGCCAAGCCTTTATGACCGCGATGCCTACCAGGCGGAATTGCGCGCTCATCCCGAACGGTGTTCCGCCTTGCGATTCGACGTGAACTGGCGCGCGCGCGCCGTTCCTGGCACAAAGGTCAGACTTCGTGTGGAACTGCGTGGTCCAACGCGCGGCGAACTGCCGGCCGTACGGGTGTTGGAGACGGAATTGAAGGCCAGCGCCACGAGCCGATGGACTTCGCTGAAATTGGAGGGCGAAGATTTCAAAAAATTTGGTGAAGTCACCGCATGGCGGGTGACCTTGTGGGACGACGGACAACTGGTCGGCGAACAAAAGTCTTTTCTATGGTGAAACTGAATCCGTTTTTCGTTTTCAGCGTTGCGCTCGCGCTCACGTTTCCTCTTCATGCCAAAGACCAGTTGGATTACCGCGTCGGAGACAAGGCCGCCGAGGACATTGTGACGCCGGTGCAGTTGACCGTGGTGGATCCCGTGGCGACCGAGACCCTGAAAGACCGTGAATCCACGCGCGTCCCCGTCGTCTTCCGGCACAACGAGCACTCGGCGATTCTTGTGGAAGATGATGTGAGGGCGACGTTCGCGGCCGCGCGCAGCAATTTTGTTTTCCTCATGCACAGCAGTTTTCACCATACAAAACTCGAGGAGGATGCGATTGCCAGCGACCAGTTTGACCGCTTGATGGCTTCGTTTCGCAACCGGTTCAAGACGTTTCCGCTCACGCGCGAGCTGGCGGAACAGTGGGCGCGGGGTGAAGGCGGGCTTGTTGCGCAAACCACCATCATCGTACGTTTGCGCGAGGCGATGTCGCAACCGATCCGTCAGGACAACCTGACCAACGCGCCTAAAATCGGCAGCCAGGTGCGGCTTGTGAGCGTGGCAGCGGATGACCAGCCCATTTCCATCGAGGATGCCGAGAAGCGTGGCAGCAATATTTCCAAAACGAACCTGCTGACGTTGAGCCGCGCACGGATTGCGTTGTCGAACCGGTTCGCGCCCGCCGAGGAAGATTACGCCCGGTTCGCCCTGCGGATGTTGCGGCCAAACACTTTTGTGGAATCCGACCTGACCGTTCAGGCGCGCGCGCGACACGTCGAGCCGTTGCTGGCGGCGGACAACTATCTGCCCGGCCAGATCATTGCCACACAAGGACAGGTCATTGACCGCAAAGTGATGGCGGCCATCAGCCAGCTTCGCGAGAGAACCGCCGTGGGCCGTTTGCAGCAGCAGGTCGCCCAGGAACGGACGCAGACCGCGCAGGTGCAGGAGCAGGCCACGCTCGCAAAAGTTGAGATCGCAAAAGTGCAGGAGCGCAACCGCTGGTTGCTTTACGGCTTCGGGGCAACGGTCGTTCTGCTGACGTTGGTGGTGTGGCGACTTGCCCGCAGACGTCGCCCGGCGGCGACGCTCATGCCCGCGACCCTTTCGGCAAACATGGCCGTGTCCGTGGAGTCAGGCGACGCGAATCCCTGGCAGCAGCGCGCATTGGAGGCGGAGGCCCGTGCCGAGCGCGCGCATGAAGCCATCCGGCAGGGTGTGTTCGCGCAGTTGCGCGAGAAAATTATCGGAGGCCTTGTGACGCAGCGCAGCGGGATGCTGGAGACGCAAAAGTCCGCCGCCGCAGAGATGGCGGCATTGGAAAAGCGGTTGAATGAACTTCATGCGCCGTTGCAGGAGCGCCTTCGCACGTACGAGCAGCGGATCGCCGACCTTGAAAAAGCGCTCGCCACGAAGAGCAACGAAAACCGCGACCTCATCAAGGCTACGATCGAATTGATGCGCAAACAACTTGAAGCAGAACGCGCCAAGGATCGTTTGGAGTACAACTGAGCCGGGTGCGACCGGCGATTCGAGCGGGAGGGGGCTTGGTATGGGAATTTCTGGTGCGGCTGTTTTCATCGCGGCATCCAACCATGTTTTAACAATCCGGTGACGGCGTGTTAAATGCGCCGGAATCTCATGCAGAACGCAAAACGAAACATCCTTTTTGTGGATGACGACCCCATCATGAGGGAGCTGTTCAGCACGGTGCTGCTCACGGAGACCGAGCGTTGGGATGTCACCATCGCAGAAAGCGGTGAGGCGGCGCTGCCTTTCCTGGACAGGGTTTTTTTTGATGTGGTCGTTTCCGATATGCGGATGCCAGGCATGGATGGCATCGCCTTGATCCGTGAGGTGAAGCGTCGCTCTCCCCGCACCGCCCGCATCATTCTCTCCGGCGTGGTGGATCAAAAGGAAATTGCCGAGAGCCTGCGTGACACTCATCAGTTCATGCCCAAGCCGTTTCGCCCGAAAGCGCTGAAGGCTTCGCTTGCGCGCATCAGCGGGCTGGACGCCTATTTGCAGGATGAAAAAATCCGCAGCATCGTTTCGCAGCTCGACACGTTGCCAAGTTTTCCATCGCTGTATTTCGAGATCATGCAGGAGCTGGATGCGCTTGATCCATCATTGGAGAAGGTTGCGGCCATTGTCGCAAAAGACCCGGGCATGACGGTGAAACTGCTTCAGATTGTGAATGCCGCTTCGCTTGGCCTGGCGCGGCGTTTCACCAGTCCCGTCGAAGCAGTGCAGCAACTTGGCATCGCCGCCGTTCAATCACTCGCCCTCTCTGCGCATGTGTTCACCTGCTTCGAAAGCCGTCCGTTCAAGGGCTTTTCCATCACCGAACTCTGGGATCATGGGGCGAACACGGCGCGCATCGCGCGAAAGATTCTGGAGATTGAACGCGCGGACACTGTTCTCGCTGAAGAAGCCTACACCGCCGGTATGTTGCACGACATCGGGAAACTCATGCTCGCGAACAATCTGCCCGAGCCGTTTCAACGCGTGCTTGACCTCTCACAAAAGGGAAAACGTCCGTTCCTCGATGTGGAACAGGAGGTGTTCGGCGCAAACCACGCGGGAGTTGGCGCGTATCTGCTTGGTCTTTGGGGGTTGCCCATCACCATCGTCGAAGCCGTGGCGTTCCACCATCAACCCAGCCGTTCCGAGGCGCGGACGATCGGTCCACTCACGGCTGTTCATGTCGCGAATGTTCTCGAACATGAGTTTTGCCAAACCAAAATTCCCGGCTGTGAACCGCAATTCGACCTTGAATACATTGAGTCGCTCGGATTGAACGACAGGGTCAATGTCTGGCGCGAACAGGTGGCCAGAATGTTTCAAGCAGCCGACGAGTGATATGGAAACACTCCTGAGCGGCAAAGTGAAAGAAGCGTGGCGTCCCGCTGCGTGATGTCTCGTTCCCTGTGGCAGGCAGGTGAGATTGATGTGACATCGTTTGATCTTGCTGGAATCGGTGAGTCATGGATTAGGGATCAACCGATAGAGACGCAGCGGCTGGCCAGTTGCAGAAACATCAAAGTAGAGCTGCGACGTGTTTGTCAGCGTCACCGTGTCCAGTGTGAACCAGGCGTCAGTTGGACCAAACTGATTGATGCCATCCACGCGGATCTGCTCACCCGGACTGCCGGTCAAAGTCAAAGCGGAAATCATGGCGGGCAGACTCAAGGTCGGAGACGTAATTGAAGTCTCTGCCTGCCATGCGCGGTAGAACCGCCGGGGAGACAGGGGTGTGGATACGTCAAAGTAAATTGCTGATGTGTTGGTCAGATTGATTGTATCCAGTGGCGACCAGTTGGGCGCAGATCCCAATTCACTGGTATAGTCCAAGGTGATCAGACTCCCGGCCTCGCCCATCAAGTAAATGGCTGGAACCGGCCTGCGCTCAACCGGCGGAATCACGCCAAGTATGGCGGGAGTGCTGGTTACCGAGCCTGCGATGTTACTGGCAACCACTGTGTATGCGCCTGCTTGAGAAGCTTGGAGACCGGATAAACACAAAAGCCGGTTGGTGAAACCAGACAGCGCGTTACCATTGAAAAACCACTGATAAGCGAGCGGTGATGAGCCACCGGCCAACGTCGAAAGGCAAATCGCCGATTCCTGCTCCGCCGTCTGGCTCATAGGTGATTTCAGAAGTTTCGGGCTGATTGGCAGTGTGAAAGAAAACACGACCCCGCAATTCGAATTGCCTCGAGAAAAAGCCATGCCGTACAAGTTCGTTCCCGACAGCACGAGGTTCGGCGTCGGACTACCTCCGTCTGCGCCACCAAAATTCCGTAGCACGACAAAACCGCTGCCATCAATGTTTACTTTGAACAAGGTGCCACCCGGGTATTGGCTGACCGCACCACCATTCCACGTTGTGCCATACAAGGCGTCATTGGCCAGGAGTAAGCCGCCTCCCGGATCCTCTCCGTCACCAGACGAGAAGTTCTTGAGCACCGTGAATCCGCTGCCGTCGGTGCAGATTTTGAAAATGGTGCCGTAACTCCAAATGCCGCCGTTCGCGGCAGTACCATACAGAATATTGCCAGACAATAAGAGGTCACCCAGAACCTCTTGACCGTCAGACCCGTTGAAGGTTTTGAGCACCTTGTAATCCTGGCCATTCGTCTTCAGGCCGAAGATCACGCCGCCTGGCAGGACGAAGCACCCTCCGTTGGTTTCTACTACACCGTTTGCACGTGCCGTGCCGTAGAGCGTTTCATCCGACAACACGAGTCCGCCCCAAGGCCAAACGCCGCTGTAGTTCTCGAAATAACGAAGCACGCCGAAGCCGCTGCCATCTGTGTTGAGCTTGAATACCGTCCCGAAATCAGCTTCACCACCTCCGACGGTCGTGCCATAGAGAGTTGTGCCTGATAACACCAGTCCTGCTTCAGGTTGCCTCCCGTCGTTAGATCCGGTGAAACTCTTAAGAACTGTGTAGCCACTCCCATCGGTGTTTAGCTTGAATATGGTACCATTCCCATTCCAGTAGCCTGGGACATAGTCGGAACCGCCTTCCGAGGTGATTCCATAAAGGCAGGTTTCAGAGATCACCAATCGTGAATGTGGGCGCGCGCCGTCGAAACCGTTGAAACTATGCAGCACAGTGAAGCCGCTGCCATCGAGGTTCACTTTGAAGATGGTGCCCAGGTTTGTATCCCCCCCGTAACACGTGGTCCCATAAAGCGTATTACCCTCCAACACCGCACCTGACCACGGGCCAGAACCTCCTGCGCCGCCCGTGAAGCTGTGTACAATTGAATACCCGGGCAGGTTCACACTTAGCCCATACAAAACGGCTACACGACTGGTCACGCTCCCGTAAGCATTGGTGACAACCACGCAATAGCCGGCCGCATCTACACTGGTGACACTGCTTAGTGTCAGCGTCGCCGTTTGCGCTCCGGCCACGTTTCCCCCATTACTCAGGCTCACTCCGTTCCGGTACCATTGATAACTCAGAGGTGTGGTGCCGATTGCCGTCGCGCGCAATTGAACAGTTTGTCCGTTGGAAACGGTCTGGCTGTAATCTTGTGAATTGATGAACGGATCCGCGACCGTCAATGAAGTTACGAGATTCGACAGACTGCCGTAAGCGTTGCTGACAACAAAAGAATAATTGCCCGCGTCAGTCGCCAGCACATTACTCAAGGTCAGCGTGGGAGTAATTGCACCCGAAATGTTGCCACCGTCGCTCAGACCGACGCCGTCCTTGAACCATTGATAGCTGATTGGCACGCTTCCTCCAGCGCTCGAATCCAATACCACAGTGCTTCCTGCGTCCGCGTTCCGGCTGTCAGGTTGCGTATTGAGGAATGGATCCCGCACCGACAGAACATCCATAGGCCCAGTCGTCGCTCCGTATTGATTGCTAACAATACAATGGTAATTGCCACTATCACCGCCCGTGACGTTGGTAAGGGTAAGGGTGTCGGTCTGCGAACCCAAAACCGTTTCTCCGTCATGGACCACAGCACCGTTCTTGTACCATTGAAACATGAGTGGCGACGTGCCACCCGCATTTACGGCAAAATTGAGGGTGTAACCTGCCAGAACAAAGGCGCTGCCTGGCCAACCGTTGATAAACGGATCCCGCAAGGTCAGGATGGCCACTTGACTTGTTACACTGCCATAACTGTTGGTGGCGACCACGACATAATTGCCTGTCTGGGAATGTTGGATGTTGGTCAGTTCGAGACTGTAGTTCGTCGCACCATCAATCGGATTACCGTTGAAACACCATTGATAGACGGGCGCGGGCAGGCCAGCGGCGATTATCTGAAAAAACGCGGAAGCGCCGTAATCCGCCAAATGGCTCTCCGGTTGCATCTGTATTTGTGGCAATCCGGGCAGCAGCGACAAAGTATAAAGGACACCTGAATCCAGTTCCCCTCCATTTGAAGTGGTGCCGTAAATGGAAGTGCCGACCAACTGCAACACGCCTTGAGGATAAGAACCATCACTGAAAGTGAAATGCTTGAGGATCAAATAGTCGCTCCCATCGGTTCCTATCCGAAACACGGTGCCATAACCGCCGATTCCAGCCCAAGAGGTCGTTCCGTACAACATTGTGCCCGACGACAACAACTCCATCTGAGGGTTCGCACCATCGGATGCGCCGGCAAAGTGCCGGATTATGGCGAAGCCACTCCCATCTGTGTTGAGCTTGAACAGGGTGCCATGACCAAAAGCCCCGCCTGCCCAAGCCACGCCGTACAAGGTTGTATCAACCAAAGTCAAAGCGGCACCCGGGTACTCGCCTTCACTGCCACTGAAATGCTTGAGCACCTCAAAATTACCCCCATTCGTGTTCAGTTTGAAGATCGTCCCTCGCGAGTCGTTGCCGCCCCAAGCCGTGGTTCCAAAAAGATTTGAACCAACCAATAACAGACGGGCGAGCGGTTCCGCGCCATCGCTGCCATTGAAGTTTTTCAATACTCTGAAATCGCTTCCGTCAATCTGCATACGAAAGACAGTTCCCAGACCGTTGCTGCCCCCGCTTATCGTCGCTCCGTAAAGAGTTGTTCCCACAAGCAGCAGTCCGCCACGTGGTCCGATACCATCGGTCCCACCAAAATATTTTAGAATCTGATAGCTACTGCCATTGGTGTTCAGCTTGAAAATGACCCCACAATCGTTGCTCCCGCCAGTCCCGCCAGTGCCATAAAGAGTCGCGTTATCGAGAACCAAAATCCCCGACGGCTCCATTCCTTCCAGTCGGTTCGTGAAATCCTTGATCAGTTGATAACCGCTTCCGTCAAGATTGACCCGGAACAAGGTTCCATGCCCTGAACTCCCCCCACCCAGCGCCGTTCCAAACATCACTCCTCCGTCTGTTACCAATCCACCTCCCGGGATCGCGCCATCGCCGCCAACAAAATTGGTCAGCACTGTATAGCCGCTGCCATCAGATTCGAGTTTGAAGACCGTCCCAAAACCAATCCCTCCCTCGGAAGCCGTCGCATAGAAAGTCGAGCCTGACAGCATCAACGCTCCAAAGGGATTGCATCCTTGAGCTTCATCGTCGAATTCCTTGACCACCGCAAAGTCACTGCCATCGGTGTTGATTTTGAAGATTGTCCCCCAACCCAGATCACCCCCATAGGTGCTGACACCAAAGAGCGTTTGCCCCAGTAGTACCAAATCACTTTTTTGATCATAGGCCTCGCCATGGTCGAATTGCTTCAGCACCGTGAAGCCAGTGCCGTCCACGTTGATCCTGAACAGTGTTCCGTTCCCTGATCTGCCGCCCCAAGTAGTCGTGCCGTAAAGCGACGAGCCCGACAGGAGAAGTCCGCAGCGCGGTGCTGCTCCTTCATTATCGGGATTCACAAAATCCTTAAGCACAGCGAAGCCACTGCCATCGGTATTGATTTTGAAAATGCTGCCGCATCCACGACCACCGGATTCGGTTGTTCCAAAAAGCTCCGTGCCTCTCAATACCAATGGTCCGAACGGGACATCCCCGTCGTCCCCCGTGAATCGCTTCAGCAGATCGAAGCCGCTACCATCAACCTCAACCTTGAACAGGGTGCCGCTTCCGAAGCCACCGCCCATGGTTGTCCCGTAGAGCGTTGAGCCGGACAAAATCAATCCGTTGGGATTCGCGCCATTCACCCAGTCGGCGAACTGGCAGATCACGGCAAACCCGGTTCCGTCAATGTTCAATTTGAAAACGATACCATTGTCGTTTGTGCCACCACCAGCGGTTGTTCCGTAGAGCGTGGTACCGGACAAGGTCACACCTGTCTCGGGATACGCGCCGTCGCCGCCGGTGAAGTTCTTCAATGCCGTGTAACCTGTGCCGTCTGAATTTACCTTGAACACCTGTCCCTTGTTGGCGATGCCCCCTCCTGAAGTCGTGCCATAAAGCGTGCCGTCCGGTCCTTGAACCAGCGACGAGTGCGGATTTTGCCCCATCACATTCGTGCCGAAAGTGTGGAGGGTGGTGTAAGTCTGCGAACAGACTTTTGGGGCTGATATTCCAAGAGTCGTGCAAACACAAAGAACCTGTAGAAATTTCCGAAGAGTTTTCATGGGAAGGAGGAGCTGCGGAGCGCCAGGAAGCTGGCCTCTCCTGGAATGTTCGATACCCTTGCGGTTTTGGACGAAGACGCTTTGTCTAAAGCCGCCACTCGATCCCATGACAGGAGGGCCTTCATCGAGTGAAGTGGTGCGACTGGTCAACCAGCCTGCGCCCGCTTCATACGCCCGTCAATGGCTTCGCAAACGAATTTCGGAAAGTGAATGAAGACAATGAAGCGGTCGAATTTCCATGTCGCCAAACAACCAACTCGCTGGGGCAAGGAATGCTTGGGGCCGGATCACGAACAGAAAACTCCAAACCCGTAGAGCGCAGAACGCTTTAAGGTTTGGAACTGAAGGTTATCTGAAGCTTGGACGTTGTGCTTGTAGCTTTGGCTCTCACCACTTCAATTCCTGCAAGCGGCGTGCAACTTCCTCGGCATTGGCACGGCTGTTGAAGGCGCTGATGCGGAAAAATCCTTCACCCTTCGAGCCGAAGCCCGAGCCAGGCGTGATGACTACGTTCGCTTCGCCGAGAATTTTGTCGAAGGCCTGCCAGCTCGTGACGCCCTGCGGCGTGCGCACCCAGATATACGGCGCGTTGACGCCACCGAACACTTTCAGCCCGGCTTTCTTCGCTCCTTTGCGCAGCACTTCGGCGTTGCCGAGATAATGTTCGATGAGCGCCTTCACCTGCGCCTTGCCTTCCGGCGAGTAGAGCGCTTCGGCGGCGCGTTGCACGATGTAACTCACGCCGTTGAACTTCGTGGTCATGCGCCGCGACCACAGCGGGTGCAGCGGCTTCGCTTCGCCGGCTTTGGTGTATGCGTTGAGCGATTTCGGAACGACCGTGAAGGCGCACCGCGTGCCGGTGAAGCCACCATTCTTCGAGAAGCTGCGGAACTCGATGGCACACTCGCGCGCTCCCGGAATTTCGTAGATCGAATGTGGAATCGCCGGGTCAGTGATGTACGCCTCGTAGGCCGCGTCGAACAGGATCACGGCTTTGTGTTCGAGCGCGTATTTCACCCACGCTTCGAGTTGCTCGCGCGTGGCGACGGCACCCGTTGGATTGTTCGGCGAACAAAGGTAGATCACATCCACGTGCTTCTTCGGCGGCTCAGGGATGAAACCGTTGCTCGGACGGCACGGGAGATAAACCAGCTTGGCGTAAGCGCCAGCCTCATTCGCCGCGCCGGTGTGGCCGACCATCACGTTCGTGTCCACATAGACGGGATAAACGGGATCGCTGATGGCGATCTTGTTTTTGTCGCCGAGGATGTCGAGGATCGCGCCGCAATCGCACTTCGAGCCGTCGCTGACGAAGATTTCGTCGTCGGCCACTTCAATGCCACGGTCGCGGAAATCATTCTTCGCGATGGCCGCGCGCAACCATTCATAACCCTGCTCCGGGCCATAACCCTTGAAGGTGTCACGCGACGCCATTTCATCCACGGCCTTGTGCAAGGCGGCAGTGACGGCGGGCGGCAGCGGTTCGGTCACGTCGCCAATGCCGCAACGGATAAGGCGCTTGGCGGCTTCGGGGTTGGCTTCGCAAAAAGCCTTCACGCGGCGGCCGATTTCAGGGAAAAGGTAGCCGGCTTTGAGTTTCAGATAATTTTCGTTGAGCAGTGCCATGTTCGATTGGATTCGGTTGTCGGAGTTTTGACCTCGTTACGCAGCCACGAATGGAACACGGATTGAGTGTGGATGAAAAGAATGAAAACAGCCGCGCACCCTTCGACACGCAGTCAGGAACAATGGTTTTGAATCAGCGCCTGTTGAACTCGCGACAGGCCATGAACCCCTGCGCCAGCCTGAACAGCACCCAGCCGTGAAACGCCGCGCCGAGCCAGTCTTGTATGAGCAGTGAGACCACCGCATCCAGCCCGTAAAGAATCATTCCCACAAGAAACGCCCACGTCTGGCCTTTGCTGCCAAAAATACCGAACAAAACCAGCACGCCCCCGGCGATGGCCGTCACAATCAGTCCCACAACACCTGCGCCGCCGAGTCCTGATGCAAACGCGTCGCTGATTTGCGTGATGCCAAGACCGAAGATAAACCGTATCCCCGCGCCGGAGATCGAGAGGATTGAATTGATGAGTGAGAGCGCCGCGATCCAATAGAACCAGCTTGCGCCGCCCTTCGTTCTTGCCAGTGCGTCGGATGCCAGCACGTTTGTTCCTGATTGTGCGGATGCCGGTGCCATTGGTGGAGGTGTGGCGGGCAGCGCGGCCTTCAACTCCTCAAAATCGCCGGCGCGGGCCCAGTAATCCGTGTCACTGCGCATGATCTCGCTTTGCGGGCCGAGCCGCCCTTCACGCAACCAGCCGGTCAGTTGATCGAGCGTGACCGGGCCGTAGTCTTTGCCGTCGGCACCACGGACTTTGTAGGTGATTTCCATAGGGGCGCAAAACTCTTAAAGACAATACCGCCTCCGGGCAACAACAAAACCATGCAATGACGATGGATTTGAGGATTGAACTCGCGCCCTCCCCGGCGAATAATCTCCGCGTCAAACCGAGTTTCGATGAACGACTGGAACATTCAGAGCCGTGCCCACGCCTGCGAAGCGTGCCAGCAGCCTTTCACCGACAAACAGCCGTATCACACGGTGTTGTCCGACCAGAAATCCGATTTCTTCCGGCAGGATGTTTGCGCGCAGTGCTGGCAGACGCAGTTTGCTGACGCAGCCTCGCGGGCCGGCTTTATCTCGCACTGGCAGGGAGTTTATGAAGCCCCGCCACCCGTGACCGAGCCGATCCAAAAAGAGACCGCCGAAACGCTGCTCAAGAAGTTGATCGAGTTGAACGACCCGCGTTACATCCCGGCGGGGTTCATCCTGGCGGTGATGCTCGAACGCAAGCGTGTGCTCAAGGTGAAAGAGCAGATCGTCCGCGATGGCAGGCGCGTGTTCATCTACGAACAACCCAAGACCGGCGAGGTTTTCACCATCACCGACCCGGCCTTGCGGCTCGACCAGCTTGAAGAGGTTCAGCGCGACGTGGCGCAGTTGCTCGAGCATGGATTGAACCCGCCTCCCGCTGTGGAAGCCACAGGAGTTCCTGGCACGGAAACCGCCACAGGCGATGCTGTGCCAGAGCCTCTGGCCGAAACTCAATCCACTGCGCCAACCGAAACCGTCGCCAACTGAAACGCTGCGTTCACCGTGTCCGAACCCGCCGCCCTCCAACAACGACTCGGGTACGCGTTTCGCGATGAATCACTGCTGCGGCTCGCCTTGACCCATCCGTCCGTGGCCCATGAGCAGGCCGCGCAGCTTCAACACAACCAACGCCTCGAGTTCCTTGGCGACGCCGTCCTGCAACTCGTCCTCACGCGCGACCTGTATGAAAAATTTCCCGCGTTCGGTGAAGGCCCGTTGACAAAAGCCCGCGCAAAGCTTGTGAACCGCCGCGCGCTGGCCGGCCATGGGCGAGCGTTGAATCTTGGCGCGCATCTCGTCATGAGCCGGGGCGAGGAACTGCACGGTGGACGCGAGCGCCCCTCCGCGCTGGCGGACGCGTTCGAAGCGGTGGTGGGCGCGATATTTCTGGATGGTGGATACGACGCGGCGCGCGAATTCATCGGACGTGAGTTCGGCAGATTGTTCGACGCGTTGGACGTGATTCCGACGCTCGACAATCCGAAGGGTGAGTTGCAGGAATTTCTTCAGGCAAACTCGAACGAGGCACCGCAATATCGCGTCGTCTCAGCCACCGGGCCGGATCACGACCGCATCTTTGAATGCACGGTTCATCATGACGGCGTGGAACTCGCCCGCGGTTCGGGCAAAAGCAAAAAAGCGGCGGAAAGCGAGGCGGCGGCGGCGGCATTGCGAAAACTTCGCGAGCAGGCGGCACAGCGGCCGTCGTGAATTCCTTTTCTCCTTTTCCCATTGCTTGAACCTCACTAGCGTGGCCGCAAAACGATCATGAAATCCATCTTCGCAACCGCACGCAAAGTCCTCATCGGTGTCGTCCATCTTCGTCCGCTGCCCGGCTCGCCCGGGTTCACCGGAAATTTTGGCGACATCGTCAAGGCTGCTGTTGCTGACGCGGTGGCGTACGAGCGCGGTGGAGCACATGCCGTTTTCATTGAAAATTTTGGCGACGTGCCGTTCACGAAATCTTCTGTTCCTCCCGAGACCATCGCCTCGATGACCGCCGCCGGGTGCGCGGTGCGCGATGCGGTGAAGATTCCCATCGGCTTCAACGTGCTTCGCAACGACGCCCAGGCCGCACTCGCGTTGTGCACGGCGTGCG
>CAZFNB010000010.1:0-12741 GCA_964520235.1 uncultured Bifidobacterium sp.
AATCGTCGGAGCAAGGATTACGCGGACGCATCATGGATGTCGTCACCAGCGTCGAGAGGGCCTATTACGATCTGATCGCGGCCCGCGAAAACATCAAGGCCCAGGAACAAGGTCTCGCTCTCGCAGAGCGGTTGTTCCAGGAAAATCGTCGGCGTGTCGAAGTCGGAGCCATGGCTCCACTTGACGAAAAACAGGCGGAGTCCCAGGTGGCCGCGCGTCGCGCTGATCTGCTTACAGCCCGGCAAACGCTGTCCCAGCAGCAAACCACATTGATCACCCTGTTGACCGACGATTACATGAGTCTTTACGGCGTGGAATTGGTTCCGAGCGAACCGTTGGGCGCGGTTCCGACCGAGCTTCGTGTCCAGGACAGTTGGAGCAGGGGCATGAAGGGGCGGCCCGATCTCATCCAGACCCGGCTCGATCTGGAAAACAAGGGCATCCAGTTGCGCTACGACAAAAACCAGTTGTTTCCGCAGCTTGATCTGTTTGGAACCTACGGCCACTCGGCGGGGGGAGATAGCATAAGCGAATTCAGCCAGGGCTTCAGCCAGTTGCGGCGTGGAGATCAGCCGTATTACGTTTATGGCGCGAGACTCTCCGTTCCGCTCGGGAATGTCGCCGCCCGTAACAATTACAAGTCCAGCAAACTCACCGTGGAACAGGCGCTCCTCAGTCTCAAGAAACTCGAGCAGGACATCCTTGCCGAGATTGGCAATGCCGTCATCTCTGTTCGTGTTAGTTTCGAGCGTGTGGATTCCACGCGGCAGGCGAGGCTTTACGCGGAGTCCGCTCTGGAGGCGGAGCAGCGCAAACTTGAAAGCGGCAAAAGCACCAGCTTCACCGTGTTGCAACTCCAGCGGGACCTGACGGCCAGCCGTTCTTCGGAGATCGGTGCGCTGGCAGATTACAACAAGGCGCTGGCGGATCTTGCCCGCAGCGAAGGCAGCACGTTGGAGCGACGCAAGGTTGATCTGGAAGTGAAGTAAAGCTGGCGCTGCTCAACCGGTTTTCAACCAACTGCAATCGCCGATCAATTCACCAAGCATCGCAGCGACCTCCCCGGACTTGATGGGCATGTATTTTCCCGTCGCCTCCGCAAGTGTGATTCCGCCTGCTGACACAATTGTTCCCTTGGTCTCATAAATCCTGTCCTTGCGATTGGTCACGAGTTCTGCCGTCACAATCAACTCATCGCCCGGAGCAACAGGCTGCTGATAACGCACGCTCAGTTCGGCGCAGAATGCGAAACGTCTTGTCTGCACCGCACAGGCCCAGACCATGATTTCGTCCAGTACGGTCGCGACGATGCCGCCATGCACCACGCCCTTGAACCCGATGTGCTCCGGCCCGGGCATGAAGCGCGTGCGGACGATCCGACCGTCGGTTTCAAAACGCAGTTTCAATCCGGCGGGATTCGATTCACCGCAGACGAAACACGAATGAGTGTGAGGCAACGACTGCATGGCGCTTAACTGAGACCAAAACGCCGTCGAGGTCAACCATTGCCGTGAACAGTGATCCGGGAAGACACTCAATACAGCCATGATTTCATTTTTTCTCCGTGCATTTGCAGTTTGCCGGCATTAAAAAGAACCGTATGAAACAGCCCATGTCACGTCGTTCCGCCATTCGTCACGTTGCCGCGAGCGCGGCGGTCATTGCCGTCGCCTCCAGGTTTTCACCCGCCCGCGCCGCAGAGGACGCCACGCCCGCCAAACTCAAAGGCCGCATCAATCACAGCGCCTGCCGCTGGTGTTATGGAAAAATCCCGCTCGACGATCTCTGCAAAGCCGGAAAGGAGATGGGTCTTGTTGCCATTGACCTGCTGCACCCGAATGAATTCGAGACGGTCAAGAATCACGGGCTTGTGTGTTCGATGGTTTTCAATCCCACCGTGGACGGTCTGGGCGGCATCAACAAGGCGTTCAATCGCGTCGAGCATCACGACAAGCTCGTCCCCGCCTACGAGGACTACATCAAGAAGACGGCGGACGCCGGTTATGAGCGGCTGATTTGTTTCTCGGGAAACCGAGCCGGGCTTGATGACCAGAAGGGATTGGAGAACTGCGAGATCGGTTTGAAACGCATCATGGCCGCCGCCGAGAAGCACAAGGTCACCCTTTGCATGGAACTGCTCAACAGCAAGCGCAGCCACAAGGATTATCAATGCGACCATACGGCGTGGGGCGTGGAACTCGTCAAACGCATCGGCTCGGAGCGGTTCAAGCTGCTCTATGACATCTTCCACATGCAGATCATGGACGGCGATGTGTGCGACACGATCCGTGAAAACCACCAATACTTCGACCACTACCACACGGGCGGTGTGCCGGGTCGCGCGGAAATTGACGAGTCGCAGGAACTGAATTATCCGCGAATCATGAAAGCGATTCTCGACACGGGCTTCAAAGGTTACGTGGCGCAGGAGTTCGTGCCGAAACAAAAGGATGCGCTTGCGTCCCTGAGGCAGGCTGTCGGCATTTGCGATGTGTAAGCCTTGCCTTAATTGGCAATCATCGCGCGGTAGAAACGCTGCGGGGCGGTGTTGGTCTCGGTGAAGCTGAACGGCGAGAGGTTCGTGCCGAGCGGTGTCCAGTTCACAAGGTTCGTCGAGCCGAGCAGGATGAAGTTGTAGCCGGAGATTCCTGCACCGCTCAAAGTCATGCCGCCGCCGGGCTGGTTCGAGATGGTCAGCGCGAACGTTTCGGATTTCAACCGGAAGAATCGAAGTGTGTTGTTACGGTGTTGAGAGTCTGTAGAATCGCGCGGGATAATTGGCCGTGTTCGTCTCAGTAAACTGCCAAGTCCCATTTGTTCCAACAGAGTCGTTTGTAAAAATTGACTGCCAGAATATCGGCGACGCCAAGTTCGTTGCAACCCAAAGGCGAGCTGTGCTGTTCGGAGTTCCAGAGAAATTCAACGTCACGCTTCCGTTGGGATTGGGGATGATGCCAGTCACCAACGGCGATGTATCTGTCACGGTAAGTGTGGCAAGTCTGCTGGCAACACTTGTGTGGGCATTGCTGACCAGCACCGAGTAAAAACCGCCAGCTTGTCCTGCCACATTGCTCAACGATAGTGATGCTGTTGTAGCGCCAATGACTGGATTCGTACGGTTTAAATACCATTGATACGTTAGCGGCGAGGAACTTGACGCCACAACCAAGAATTCCGCATTACCCCCGGAAACTACATTCTGATCGCTTGGCTGGCTGACGATGATGGGGAGAAAAGAATTTGTGCATGTTTCCGAACTGGCGATTCCGTAATTTAATGAAATTTCCTGTGCGGAAAGTGCGCGATTATAGATGCGGATGTTCTGTAAATAACCCAGGAATCGCGAACATGAACCAGTTCCTCCGATCAGCAACGGAGCATTGTTTGGACTGCCAGGCGAGCCTGCTTGAGAGGCGAGCAAAAGGCCGTCAAAGTAAAAGCGATAGACGGCTCCGTCGTATGTTCCAGCCAGATGGTGCCAGCCATTCAACGGGAGCGGCAATCCGCTTGCCGCTTCGCTGCTTGCACTGACGCCAAAAACCATTCCTTCTCCGGAATCCTCATTGAACGCCAGTTGGTAGTTTATCGAATCACAGCCAACACGCTTCCCAACCAGATGCATAACAGGGTTGCTGTTGTTTCGATAAGCCCACACCTCGACTGTAATGTTTGCGCCCGCCGCAAAGGTTAAGCTTGGCGCGTCAGGGACAACAACACTTCCAGCCCCATTGAAACTGAACGCCAGATTTGTTCCTACCTGTCCTGTTGCATAGGAAACTCCGCTCTCCAGCGTCCCATGATTTCTTCCAATGATGTCCTGAGCGTTTCCATTGCCTGGCCACCAAGCGATTACTCCAGGTGGCGCACTCACGCAATTGTCAACAGACACGGTCGTTGCGCCAGTCGAAGTCGCCGGATGCCCGTCAAAACTTCCTTGCCCCGCAAGCGCGTAAGTTCCCGATGGCCCGTTCAACTGATACGTCAGCACGCGCTGTTGGTTGTCGAGAAACGGTCCCCAGATGATAGTCCTGCTGGATGGATTCCAGACCGCGTTCACATCCAACCCATACACCGTCAGTCCAGGCGCAATTGTTTCAGTCACCAAGTAACAGCTCACATTTCCCTGGGGTAAGGCGGTAACCGTAACGGACGGAAGAAAAGTTCCGCTTCCCGTAACGCTTCGCACCAACAACAGCGAATTTGTTGTATCCGGCCCGGTATAATAACCCACTGCCGCCATGCTCGGGAGATGGCCCGTGCGGAACGCCCGCGCCCGCAACACTGTCTGCGTGGTGATTGTCAACGGAGTCGTGTATGGCAATGAACTTATCGTCGGCAAAGTTCCGTCCGTGGTGAAATATACCTGCGCCAGTGGATCGCTGGACGAGATTGAAACACTTGCCGGCAGGTTTGTCGCGGTGGAGGGCGACAACATCGGCATCGGTGCTTGCGACGGCAGAGTTGGAAAGCCATTGCCCGAAGCGGAGGCGACCACGATGTTTGCCGCCATCGCCTCGCTGCCGCTTATACCGTCCACGCTCCATCTGGCCCGTGTTTGATAAATCCCCGGCTGGCCTGCCAACTGATAGCTCAAGCTCTGCGCGTTCGTGCCGAAGAACGGCCCCCAAAGCACCATGTTGTTGCTCGCGACATAATTTCCGCCCGCCGTTACACTTGTTGCACTCAAGCCCAAAGGCAGCAATTCCGTCACCGCGATACAAGCCGCGTTCTCTCCCGGCAACACATCCAACGCCACCACCGGACTCGTGGGCGAATTCGTGTTCACGCTGCGAATTACCTGTGCATCGGCGGGTGAAGCAGTCGAGCCGTAATACGCCACGCCCGCCACACTTGGCGTCCAGCCATTTGTGAATGCTCGTGCCCGCACTGCACCTGATGACGCCAGATGGATTGCACTAGTGTAAAGCGTTGAACTTGTTGTCGGCTCAGAGCCATCCAGCGTGTAGTAAATAGATGCGCCGGTCGTCACGCATGAAATGGTTACATTTACTGGCACATTGCCCCCGCTGGCGGGCACGAACGTTGGCGCGGCCACTTGCGGTGGCGATGTCGGTACACTGCCTCCACCAGGTGGCAACACGGTGACCATCGTGACTCCGGTCGAAAAATACCATTGCCCATCCATCCATGCGCCGCCATTGACAGGATAACTTGTTGGCAGGCCAGTAAGCCGGTAACTCACGGTCGCGGCGACGGTATTGGTGTAAGGTCCCCAGCGGATCGCGCCAATTGACTGGAAAAACACGCCGTCGCCGCTTACGGACTGTGCTGAAGCAGCGCAGGGCAGAATTTCCTCAATGGTGAAGCAGGTGACGTTGACCGCGCCTGTGACTGTCACCGTGACCATCGGTTGATCGGGCAAATCATTCACGTACGAGCGCATGTAGGACGCTGGCGGCGGATTCGTCTGTGCGTTTGCGACGAAGACAGAGAGGAAAAGACAGTTGATCGCCGCCAAAGAACGCAGAGAACACAAAGAATCAGGTCTGCCTTCTTTGCGCTCTTTGGGTTCTCTCGCGGCCATGATGAAATCTCCCTTGGGAATGAGCCTCCTCACGTCGGCTGCTACGGGCCGATCTTCCAATTCACCGGGCGGGCGCTGCCATCGTTGGTATAAGTGCCGCCGTTGGTCAGCAGATAGCCGGCGCGCGTCAGGTAATCCGCCGGGATTACGGTGGGGGCATTACTCCACGTCTGGCCATTCTTCCACGCGACAGCGTAGGCGTTGAATTCCGCGCCGCTGATCGTCCAATCGCTGTTCAAGTCAGCCGGATGAAGGGCGGCATTGTTGAACTCGTAACAGCCCAAGTCCACTGTACCGTTGAAGACGCGCGGCTCGCCATCCAAATCCGTGGTGGGCAAGGAAGGCGCGCCGTTCGTGCCGGTGTTGACGAGTGGGGATGTGCCGCGCAGATGATAATCGCCGTTCACGGGATCAAAGAACTGTGGGTCAACATCAACCGTGTTACCGGTGATGTCCCACACGCCGAGCATTCCGTGAGCGTCGTTGAAATAAAACTTTTTACTCGAACCGATGCCAGCCAGATGAACATCCGCTCCGTCAACAGTGGCCGTGTTGCCCCAGATGATGTTGTTATAGACGTTCAACACTTCTGTGACCCCATCCACTTGAAAAGCCACCCCGCCACCGCTGCCCACCGCCGTGTTACCGAAGACGGTGTTGTTGATCATCGCCAGATTCGTCCGGGCATTGACCCACACACCGCCACCTTTTGAGTTGGAGCTGGATTGCGAGTTGTTGACGACCAGATTATTCAAGAGCCGGACTGTGGAGCTAAGAACATAAAGTCCACCACCGGAACCCGCCGTGTTCTGCTTGGCCGTATTGCCGGAGAGAATGACCGTGCAGTTGCCGCTGGGAGTCGTGCAATAAGCACCGCCGCCACTTCCCGTGCTGCTGGTTGTTGAGTTTCCGATGAAGGCATTTTCAGTAAGTGTCACAGTGCCATTAGCACCCCCGGAGCAAAAAGCTCCACCTCCGTTGCCATTGCTGAAAGCTGCCGAGTTGCTGGTGAAGGTGTTGCCGGAAAGTGTCGCTGTGCCCGAACAGTAAACTCCGCCGCCGCCGCCGCCGCCGGTGCCATTGCCGCTTGAGTTACCAGTGAAAGTATTATTGGAGAGTGTAGCTGTGCCGAAACAATAAGCACCACCTCCATTGCCGCTGCTTGACGTTGAATTGCTGGCGAAAGAGTTATCTGATATCACTACTGTCGTGGCAGCGCAATAAGCTCCGCCGCCACTTGAGGTGACAATCGAATTACCTGTCAAGTTGTTACCTGAAACTGTCACTGTGCTGGCTCCGGACACATTCAATCCGCCTGCTGAATTACCGCTGAGAGTGTTGCCAGCAATTGCGACGACACTTCCGCCCGTTACGTCCAGCCCGCGACCAGTTTTGTTCGTTGTCACAACACAATTCTGCACGGTCACATTGCCTGTAACGCCGGAGATGGAAATGCCGCTTCCGCCACTGCCATTCGTTGCTCCAGTTGCGATGCAATTGGTCACGGTGACATTCAGCCCGGAATCAATTTCCAACCCCATGCCGCTCGTGTTGGTGGGGGAGAGAAACCGGCAGCCGTCCACAAGAATCGTTGCGCCGCTGCCCGCGGCAATTCGCAACGCGCCGATGCTGGCTGAGTTGCAGTTCCGCAAGAAAGTGATTCCCCGCACAGTAATTGTGTTGCCGCTGGCGGTACTGGAAAGGTTCAGCGCCCGTCCGCCGCCTGCGCCGTCAATGGTGACGTCCGTGTTCGCCGCGCCCAGCAGCGTAAGACTCTTGGCCTCGAAACTATTGAAGTTGAAGTTTCCCACGTAGTAACCGTTGGTGAGGTGGATGGTGTCATCCGCGCCATTGGCAGCGAAAAGCGTAAGCGCATTCTGGAGTTCCTGCGCCGTTGTGACATTGGTTTCCACCGCCAGCAAATGGAGTTGGCATAACATAATGACCGTTGTCGCGAGGCAAAAGCGGGCTGGAATCAGATCGAAAAGTTTCATGGCATAAATGAATGGCTTGTCTGGTTTGGAAGATGAGTTGGTTCTATCACACAGGTTACCAACCAACAAGCGAAATGCCAGATTCTCACGGCAATGATCGGAAGAAGTTCAACGCGCCGTTTTAATTCGCAATCACCGCGCGGTAAAATCTAGCCGGCAGGTTGTTTGTGTCCGTAAAGCTGAAGGGCGATAGATTGGTGGTCAGCGGCGTCCAGGTGCTCAGATTGGTCGAGCCGAGGAGAATAAAATTGTAACCGGAGATGCCTGCGCCGCTTAATGTCATCCCCCCACCGGGTTGGTTGTAAAGCGTGAGCGCGAACGGCTCGGACTTGAGCCGGAAGAAGCGAAGCGGATCGCCGACCTTCGGATGAAGATAGGGACTGGTCGCGCCGGGAATATCTGTGAACGGCCCGGCGGGATTCGTCGAAGATTGCAAGGTGAACTGTCCGCCCCACGTCAGCAACACTCCGCCGGGCGCGGCCTCTGAGTAGAGTTTCGGCGTCACGTTCACAGCGGCGGGCGCGCTGACGAAGCTGCCCGAGGTGTTACTGATGACGACGGAATACAATCCCGCGTTCGTCCACTTTGCGCCGTTGAGCAGATAGCTGCTGCCGGTCGCGCCGGGAATGTTCGTGCCGTTGAAGCGCCATTGATAGGCGAATGGCCCGCTCCCGGTGGTAGTGACTTGGATCGTTGTTCCCGCATCGGTGGCGATGGTCTTCACGAACGCCTGTGGTGTTGCTGTGGGCGGTTTCACGCCGAGTTTCACGAGGAAGATGTCGTTGCCGCCGATGTTGGCGAGATTGTTTGTGCCGGTCGGGCCAAAGAAACCCGTTCCCGAATAACGCCCGGCGAGATACGCGCCGCCTGTCGCGTCGGGAACGACGCCATAACACCAATTGCCCGCGCGCATCACCCACAAGGCCGTGCCGTCCGGGCGATGTTTGGAAATGAAACCAGAGCCGCTGAGTGTCGTTCCCTCAAACGAGAGCGAGCCGGTCACACCGCCCGCCATCATGATGTTTCCATCTGGATCGAGCGCGAGCGAACTGCACTGCACCTGACCGTTGCCTTGAGTGACTGAGCGTGTCCAAGCGGGGAGACCGTTGGAATCATACCTCGTGAGGAACGCAGCGGGCGCGCTGCTGAAAGAAGGGCGGTAACTCGTCGCGTAAATATTTCCTATGTTGTCCGTGCGGACGGCCAGTCCGATTCCGGACGCGCCAGACGCACCTTTCTTTGCCCAATGCAGATTTCCATTACGGTCATACCTGGCGATGAACACGCTGCCTTCAGCCGTGCTGTTGTAATTTACCAGATTGCCGTCACCGAAGTTTACCGTGCCGACAAACTGTCCGGTGACGAGGACGTTGGTGTTCGCGTCCACCGTGACGCCGCAACCCTGTGAACGAGACGCGATGGTGACGACTGATCGTGCCCAGGCGACTTCGCCGTTGGGGTCGTATTTGGCGATGAAGTAATTCGTCGTGATGTCGTTGTTGAGATTTGTGAGAACGAACGAGCCGAACGTGGCAGTCGTGTAAAACCAGCCGGTCACATAAGCATTGCCCTCAGCATCCGTTGCGATGCTGCGACCCACGTCGCTGGAACTTCCCCCCCCGCGTCTGGCCCACAGCGGTTGACCCTGCGGATCGTATTTGGCGACGAACACGTCCGCGCCAAAAATGTTGTTGTTATAGTTGGTGTTGGTGACGGTCAGGCTGCCAAAGCCGGCTTGGGCGGAACGGAAAAAACCCGTGAGCAAAACATTACCCGCCGGATCAACGGCGAGAGACTGCGCCGAGTCATCGTGGTTTCCGCCCGCCCGCCGCGCCCAGAGCAATTTTCCCGCTGCATTGTGTTTGGTGAGGAAGATGTCCGTGAGAGCGGTGCTGACGAGGCTGATGTTCGTGCCGTAGAAACCATTTGTGAACGTGGCCGTGCCGCTGAAATGGCCCGCCATGTAAAGATTCGTCTGCGCGTCCATCGCAAGAGCGAACGCCTGGTCGTCGCTTGTGCCGCCAGCGCGTTGCAACCACGGGAACTCCGGGAAAGTCTCCACCGTCACCGTCGCCACGCTGCTCGTCACTGCGCCGAACGCGTTCGTGATGATGACGGAGTAATCACCCACGGCAGCGTATTGGAAATTCGTGTTCCGCAGCGTGCTGTTCGTCGCGCCGACCAGAAGCGAGCCGTTGAAGAACCATTGATACGACGGCGGCGAACCGCTGGTGACGCCGACGCCGAGATCGAGAGTCCTGCCGTAACTGACGGTCTGCTCCATCGGTTGAGTCGTGATGAGCGGCGCGAGGTCGGGATCGTAGAGCGAAAGTTTCGTCACGAACACATCACGCAATCCCGAGCCGGGCAGTGCTGTCACGCCCACGACCGATGGACCTGTGTGGAATCCGCCGAGGACAAGATTGCCGCGCCCGTCATAAGCCGCCGCCTGCGCCGCGTCATCGCCCATGCCGCCGAGTTTGCGGAACTTCAGCAGATTTCCGGTCGTGTCATACATCGCAGCGAACGCATCCCCGCTACCAATGCCGGTGATGGTTTGCCCGCTGAACTGTGCCGGGCCGACGAACGAACCAGCCAGCAGCGCATTGCCGGAACTGTCCGTGGCCAGCGCCAGCGCAGAATCCGCCGCCACGCCGCCGCCGGTTCGCAGCCAGAGCGCATTTCCTGCCGCGTCATATTTCGCGAGAAACAAGTCCGGCACATTCGTGCTGGCGGCGAAGACGGTGTTCGATGCAAACCCGGTCTGGTTCTGGAAATAACCGGCGAGGTAGATCGTGTCGTCGGGACTGATCGCGACGGCGGTTGCCTCGTCATCAATTGAAATGGAGGCAGAGGGAATGGATCGCGCCCAAGTTACGTTGCCGGTTGGGTTGTACTTTGCCAGAAAGATTTCCTGTCCGGTGCGGATGTTGTTCAGCGAAATGTTGCCGAACGTGATGCCGTACAAAAACGATCCGCACATCACCACATTGCCCGTCGGATCAAATGCCACGCCACGCACCCGATCATCGTGCGGCGTGGTGTTGCCGCCCGCGCCCTGCACCCAGAGCAACTGCCCGCTCGCATCATAACGCGCCACGAAGATGTCGAAGCCGCTGGTGTTACGGTTGGTGACGGTGATCCCGTCGAACACCGCGTTCAACTGGAACTGCCCAGCCACGGCGATGTCGCCGTTCGTGTGAACCGCCACGCTGCGGGCGAAATCCGAGTTGGTGTTGCCCGCCTGTCGCGCCCAGAGCAATGCGCCCGTGCTGTCGAACTTCGCGAGGAACACATCGTTCGAGCCGAAGCTGGTCAGGTTCGTGCCGCCGAAATCCACCGTGTCAGAGAATTGCCCGCCAACGATGACGTTGCCTGCGTTGTCGAGCGCGAGCGAGTTGGCGCGGTCGTGATTCGTGCCGCCGATTTGCCGCAGCCAGACGAGATTTTGCGCCGCGTCAAACTTGCTGACAAAGATGTCCTCGCCGCCGTTGCTCGTGAGATTCGTGCTGCCGAAACCTGTCGTGCCGGAGAAATAACCAGCGGCGTAAGTGTTGCCATTCGCGTCAGCGGCCACGGCGAGACACTCATCGTTGCCCGCGCCGCCGATGTGTTTCGCCCAAAGAAAATCAGGTTCGGTCACGACGGTGAGTGTCGCGTTGGTCGAGGCGAGATTTCCGTTCGGCGTGGTGATGTTGACGGAATACGCGCCGTTGTTGGCAGGAGCGACATTGATGAGTGCGAGACTCAGATTGGTCGCGCCGGGAATGTTTGTGCCGTTGAACTGCCACTGATAGCCGATCGGTCCGGGAGCTATGACGCCCGCGCTCAAAGTGATCGTCGAGCCTGCGGCGATTGTCTGGCTGACGGGCTGGGCAACAAGTGTGGCGGGTGCATCCGCATCGAACGCGGCGAGCTTGGACAGGAAAAAATCTGTTCCACCCGCCGCGCTGTTTGTCTGATGACCGAAAGTGACCGTGGTGCTGAACGAACCAGTGAGGAACAACTTGCCGGAATTGTCGGCTACTATTGTTCGCCCGATAACAGTTGAATTGCCGCCCGCGCGCAAAGCCCAGCGGAATTCACCAGCCGTGGACAACATCGCCACGAACGCATCTGTGCCGCCGGAGTTGGTGATGTTGATGCCGCCGATGAATCCGCCGTTCGCGCCGGGGATTCCATTGTGGACGCCGCCAAAGTTTCCAGCGCCCGTGTAGTTGCCGGTGATGAAAATGTTACCGCCGGCGTCCACCGCCACGCCGCCTGCTGCATCCACGAAGATGCCGCCTGCACGCTTCGCCCAGAGGATGCTTCCGAACGGATCGCACTTCATCACGAACACGTCGGGCGACTGATTAAACCCAGGATACTCCGTCAGCGTCGTGCCGCCGAATGTCGCGGAGACGTTGAACTCGCCGACGATGTAACTGTTCCCGCCGCCGTCCACGGCGATGCCGCGCGCGGTTTCGGTGTTCACGCCGCCCGCTCTTTGTGCCCATGACACATCGCCGTTCGAGTTGTATCTGACCACAAAGACATCCGATGGTGCAGCCGCCAGACCGACGTAGCTGTTCGAGATGACCACGCCGCCGAAGCTGGAGAAAGGCGGCGCGAATGTTCCGGTGACGAGGACATTCGTCTGCGAATCGAGCGCGATGCCTGCGCCCGCTGCCGTGCCGCTGCCGCTGCTGGCGCGCACCCAGTTCACGCTGCCGTCGGGATTCAATCTGGCGGTGAACACGGCTCCGTTCAGTGTGTTTGAGATGATCGTGCCGCCGAAGAAGCCAGTGCTGATGAACGAGCCGGTGATAAAAATATTTCCCGCAGCATCGGCTGCAACGGCGTTCGCAATGTCCGTGGACGTGCCGCCGAAGTTCGTGACCCAGAGCAGTGCGCCGTTGGGATCGTATTTGGCCACGAACGCATCCGAGCCGCCGATGTTGGTGATGGATTGACCCGCGAAGATGCCGACGCCCGCGAGTTGGCCGACGACGATGACGTTGCCCGCGCCGTCCGCAGCGATGCCTCCAACCGCATCTGCGCCGAAACTACCGCTCGAACGCACCCATAGCAGTTGCCCGGCTGGATCATATTTGGCGAGGAATATATCCGCACCGTTTCCGCCGGCGACGCTGCCGAGAATGTTCGTCCCGAACACCGCGTTGCCGCTGAAAGTCCCAGCCGCATACATGTTGCCCTGAG
>CAZFNB010000011.1:0-12605 GCA_964520235.1 uncultured Bifidobacterium sp.
GTGGTGGGCTGGCCATCGGACATTCCGGCAATTTCCAAGGCGCAGGCGGATGAGTTCTACGGCACCTACTACGCGCCACAAAACCTGACGTTGATTATCGTCGGCGATTTTGAAACGGAGAAGGCTTTCGCAGTCGTAGAAAAGTATTTCTCGCGTATTCCCGCAGGCAAAAACAAAGCGCCCGATGTCGTGACGCTGGAAGTGAAGCAACCCGCTGAGAAACGCATGAACGCGGAGGCTGAGACAAACCCGCTTGTGGACATTGTCTGGCACACCGTGCCAGTCGGTCATCGGGATCACTATCCGCTGGAGATTTTTGGCAAGATTTTGTCTGGCCGCACGGGGCGACTGCACAAAGGCCTCGTGTTGACGAACGAAATCGCCACGGAGACATGGGCGGACCAGGTCTCGCAAAAGTGGGCGGGGTTGTTCAACGCCGGCGCCGAGGCGCGCGAAGGGCGGAAACTTGAGGATGTCGAGCAGGCGATCTATTTCGAGATTGAAAAGCTCCAACGGGAACCCGTTTCCACCGACGAATTGCAGAAGGTCAAAAACAACATTGCTGCCGGGGAATACCGCCGCCTCACCTCGAACATGGCGATCTTGATGAATCTCGTCCACAACGACGGCTTTGGGAACTGGCGCGAGATCAATGAGGCGGGAGAAAAATATCAAGCCGTGACCGCAGCCGACGTTCAACGCGTGGCCAGGCAATACTTCACCAGGGAAAACCGTGCCGTCGGCATCTACACCCGCAAGCCTGCCGCCGCAAAGACTGACACTGACAAATCATGAAACGTTTGATTCTTCGCACAATGACGGCAGGCGCGGTGATGGGGATTGCGCTCGCAGCTTGTTTCACCGGCAAAAGCGCCGATGCATCCGGGATTCCCGATCGCCCTGAGAAGCTTTCCTTTCCGCCGTTCGAGTTTCATCCGCCAAAAGTCGCGCCATATCGCGTGCCGCTTCAGAGCGGGCCGGTGGCGTACGTCGTGCCTGACCGGGAATTGCCGCTCATCAACATCGCCATCTATATTCGCACCGGCGATTGGGTCGAGCCGGAGGGCAAGGAGGGGCTGACCGATCTTTGTGGCGGATTGCTCACGGGCGCGGGCACGGAATCCCGCACGGCGCAGCAGTTGGAGGAGCGACTGGACTTTCTTGCTGCTCAACTCACATCGAGCATTCGTGGCGCGGAAGGGACGGTGAATTTCAACCTGCTGTCCAAAGACCTCGACGAGGGGCTGACGATTTTGCGCGAGGTGCTCACCAAGCCACGATTCCAGCAGGATCGGATTGACCTTCAAAAACAGCAGATGCTTCAAGGAATGCAGCAACGCAACGACAGTTCCGCGAGCATCGAACAATTCGAGTCCGGCTACCTCGCCTACGGAGAAAAGTTCTGGGACAACCGTCACACGACAAAGGCATCGGTCGAGTCCATCACGCGCGACGATCTGCTCGCATTTCACAAGCGCTGGTTCTTCCCGTCCAATTTCATCGTCGCTGTCAGCGGCGATTTTGATCGTGCCACGATGATCCAAAAACTTGAAAAGCTTTTCAGCGACTGGCCGTGGGCCGGTACGCTGCCACCACCGATCCCGCAGAACATCGAGATGGCCGCCCCGGGTGTTTATCTCGTCAACAAGGACGTGAACCAGGGCCGCGTGACCATGCAACTGCCCGGTATCATGCGCAGCAACCCGGACTACTATCCGCTCATCATCATGAACGACATCCTGGGTGGCGGTGGATTCACGTCGCGCATCGTCAACCGTGTCCGTTCGGATGAAGGGCTGGCGTATTCGGCAGGGTCGAGTTTTCCGGGCGGCATTTATTTTCCGTATGTGTTCACCGCCAGCTTCCAGTCCAAGTCGCGCACCGTCGCATACGCGGCATCAATTGTTGTGGAGGAAATGAAACGCATTGCCGCCGAGCAGGTGACCCGGGAGGAACTGGAGAACTCGAAGCGCGGCTTCATCGAACGGCTTCCGCGCGCATTTGCGAGCAAGGCGCAGGTGGCCAACATGCTTGCGAACGAGGAATTCACCGGGCGCTATGCCACAAACCCTGACTTCTGGCAGACTGTGACCGCACGTATCAGCGCCGTGACGATCGAGGATGTGCAGCGTGTGGCGAAAAAGTATCTGACGTCGGAGCGGCTGGTCATCCTTGTCGTCGGCCAGAAGGATGAAATCCTCAAGGGCCATCCGAATCATCCCGTTAAACTCACCGATCTGTCCGCCGGGAAATTCACTGAGCTGCCCTTGCGCGACCCGATGACGATGAAGCCCATGCCGTTGCCCGAGGCGAAAGGGAATTGAGATCGCCGGGGCGCTACGACCCGTTTTTAGCCGGATTCATGCAGTCGGCGGCGGAGAGTGTCGCGCGAAGAAGGCGAAGGGAGCGAAGAAAACACAAGATTAGCCTCTTGTCGTCGGACTCACCAAACCGTGTGCGAAACAATCCGGTTGAAGCACATATTCCCGCTTTGCCTTCGCCTTCTTCGTGACCTTCGTGCGACATTCCTTTTGCATGGTTCCGGTTTAGAAGGCGCGCCTCCGATAGTGCAGGATCGTGAACTCCGGCGTGTCCCGGATTTCTTCAGCCGGTTCAAATTGATCCTCGAACCTGGGAAAGAACGTATCGCCCTGGACTTCGCGTTTCACGAGAGTGAGATACACGTCCGAGCAAATCGGCAGCGCCTGTTCATAAATCTGCGCACCGCCCGCGATGAAGATTTGTTTGTCCCCGGTGGTTGAGGGCAGATCATCCAGGCTGCGGATCGTTTTCACCCCCGGATGCGAAAAGCTGGAGCGGCTCAACACGATGGTTTCCCGATTCGGCAACGGCTTGCCGATGGACTCGAATGTTTTTCGGCCCATGACGAGCACGTGCCCGGTGGTCGTGGCCTTGAACCATTTGAAATCCTCCGGCAGATGCCACGGGATTTTGTTGCCTGCGCCAATCACGCGATTGAGCGACATGGCGGCGATGGCTTTGAAACTTTGCATGTCGTAATGCTGGAGACTTGTATTGTAGCCGTCAACGCGTGTTCGACCCAGGATTGGCTTGATGACTGGTACGGACAATTTTGTAAAACTTCACCATTGAAGTCCTTTGAGAGGGGCATAGAGTAGCCATGCAAATCCATCTTAAGGGCCTATGAAACCTCCTTTCAACAAAGACTGCACCAGGATGATTCGTTTAGCGCACCAGTTTCTCCCGCGCGTCGCAATTTTTGCTCTGACACTGTTGCTGGCGACACAGGCATTCGCCCAAGCGCCGTCCCTCTTGTGGACGACGAATATCGGCGCAACCCTGTTTGCTGTGGACTCTCAGACGAACGTATATGCAAACGTGGGCGGATCGGTCATCAAGTTAAACAAATCCGGAACTCCGATTTCGACGAATACAATTTGTCCGAAACCGGGAATTGCCGTGCAAGACGCTGTTGGAAACTACTACTTTGCGGGAAACTTTGATGGAACCCAGGACTTCGGCGGGATTACCCTCGTCGGAGGTTGGACGAACTGGCCGTCCCCTGGTCAATGGCAGCCAGGATATCCCACTCATTTTGTGGCGAAGTATTCAAGCAGCGGAATTCTTCAATGGGCGCGTTCGTTCGGAAATCAGGCGCAAACCGACAACATTTTGACAGATATTGCTGTGGATGCCTCAGGTGGAGTGTATGCAGGACACATAGGAAAGGGTGATGGCATTTTCCTTGGTCCGCTTGTTACCAAGTTTAGTAGCGTTGGCGCATTTCAATTCGTCAAATCCCTTTATTATAATTCTCCTGTAGGAGGGGCGGTGCGCTTGGGACAGCCCACTGCTTCCAACTGTTGCTTTCAAGTTTTCGACCCCCAAGTTTCTGCCATAATTGGCGGCTGGATTAGCACGAACGGAATCACCTCCAACGTAATAATGCTAGTGAATTATTTTTCAAGCGAAACCAAGGTGAGCAAACCTGTGACTGACGATCTGGATCGTTGCTTTGTCGCAGGACGATGCGCTCAGAGCGAGACAAATTGTACAGGGCAATATCTGCTGCGCAAATATGCCAAGGATGCCACAAAAGTGTGGACTCAGATCACTGGTGATGGAGAGCAATGGTGTCTTGGCCGGGATGGTGGTGGGAATGTTTATTTGTGTGGTACTAACAGTTTGTTGGTGAAGCGTGACGGTGAAGGTGCATTGGTATGGTCCACAAATTACCAAAAAAAGGTTTATCAGATGGTGGTTGATTCCTCTGGGAATCGTTTTGTGGGATTCGCGGATGGCTCAATCGGTCGCGTTGGCAGCGACCCGCCTCCTCAGTCTCCAGGCATCGTCGTGGAGCCGCAGGGATCAACCCTTTTTGTCGGGTCTAATGTCGTTCTTACGGTGTCCGCCAGCGGAACACAACCGTTGAAGTACTTTTGGAGGCTTTATGGTACAAATGTTCCCGGTGGAACCAACGCCTCCATTTCGCTAAACAATGTTTCCGCCTCACAAAGCGGTGATTATACGGTTGTAGTGACAAACTTGGCGGGCGCAGTGACCAGTGCTCCGGCTTTGTTGAGGGTCAAGTCTGTGCAGCTTTTCCTGGGCAGCCAGATGCTCACAAATGGCACATACAACTTCATAACCGCACCGATGTTGTCAGTTCAGTCTGCGTTTGCTGGCGGGTCAAAGTTCTACACGTTGGATGGATCTTCTCCATCGTTTGCATCTACATCCTACACCGGCCCATTCACGGTTCAATCGTCCGCCACGGTGCGGGCGCTCGGTTACAGCGCCGACTTTTCGCAATCTGAAGAAGCTGATTCTGTGAACATCGTTCTGCCTTCGAGCTTTTCGCTTTCAGTGACATCAACGCTTGGTGGTTATGTCACATTGAACCCGTCTGGCGGTTACTACCTCAGCAACACGGTTGTCACTGCGACCGCCACACCGACCAACGGCTGGTCATTCCTCTACTGGCTTGGCGATGCAAGCGGTGCGAATCCATCCGTGAACATTGCCATGAACGCCAACAAATCCATCCAAGCAGTATTCGGAACGGCGCTTTCCACGACTACCGCTGGGGGAGGTAGTGTTTATCTGTATCCTGCTGGTGGAGTCTATCCTTACGGCACAACGATCCGACTGACAGGTGTTCCAAATCTTGGGAATTATTTCGGAGTCTGGGGCAACGCTGCCTCGGGGAACACCAACCCGCTGATCTTCACCATCACTGCCCCGACACAGACTGTTTCATCGCTGTTCGCGCCTGCGCCCGCAGGCCAATCCGCACTCACGGTCATCATCGTCGGCAAAGGAACGGTGAACGTGAATCCGCGCGCGAACGCATACGCCACAAACTCATCCGTCACACTCACGGCCACCGCGGATGCGGGAGAAACATTCCTCCGTTGGACAGGTTCAACTACCAGTACCTCAAGTGCAGTGACGTTGAGCATGAGTCAGCCTCGAACAGTCATCGCAAATTTCACCGGGCCGTTCAGCTTGCGGGCGGACAGCCGCACGCCATCGGGATTCCTGTTTAGCATCCTGGGCGATCCGTTTGCAGTGTATCAGGTGTTCGCTTCAACGAACCTGACGCAGTGGACATCGCTTGGATCATTCTCGAACAGTGCGGCGCAAACACAGTTCAACGATGCGTCCGCAACGAACTCCGTCCATAAATTTTACAAGGCCGTCCGTTAACGCGGAGGATTTATCTCCAGGCAGCCGACAGGAAGATGGGCTCCGGCGGGCCGGGGAAATGGGGGGCGCGGTCGAGCACGTAAAGATCGGCGGCGCACAGCACCCTCGCGAAAGCTTCGCGTATCTTCACCCGTGCCGACCATCGCGCGCTCAAGTCCGGCGCGGCAAAGGCCACGGTGTCCAGGCCGTGTTGCCGGGCAATCCACAACGAGCGTGGACAGTGAAACTCCTCCGTCACGATGGTGAATTTTGTCAGGCCGAACACCAGGTTCGCGCGCACGACGGAATCCAACGTGCGGAATCCCGCGTAGTCGCAGGTGATGGCGTTCGTCGGGACACCGGCTGCTGCGAGCGCGTTGAGCATGTCCGTCGGCTCATCGTAGGCGGCAACGTGGTTGTCTCCGCTGACGAGCAGGTGACGGACTTTTCCTGAATGGAACAATTCCGCCGCCGCTTCGATCCGACGCGTGAAGTGCAGATTCGTGTTGCCCGCCTTGGTGAACTTTCCCGTGCCCAGAACGAGCGCCACGTCGCTGACAGGAATGGCGTCAGTCGAGCGGAAGATTTTTCCCGAGGCAGCTGAACGGCAGGCAATATCCGTCATCACCAACAAGACGGCAGAGCCAGACAACGCAGTTAGACCGGCGAGAAGAAGAAAACGACGTTTCCGAGATTGTTTGGATGAGGCTGCGTTCATGAAAGTGATTGAATGTCCGGCTCACGCCGCGCTCCATGCCAGACCGTCAGGATTTGGACGCAATTTTGGGCTGCTTTGACATGATAAATGATTCGGTAAGGCGGAACAGAAATCTCACGAACATCCTCACGATGCAGTTTCTTGAAAACTTTTCCAAACTGGGGAAAGGACGACAGCAAACCGGCTTTCTGAAGGAGTAACTCACCTGTTTTTCTGGCGGCGTCCGGGTTGTTCTTTGCTATCCGCCGGACGATCGCCGCAAGTTCGCCAATGGCTTCGTCGTCCCAGATTACTTTGTAATCCATGAGTCGAGTTGCTTGACCACTTCTGCGTGCGGTGTTCCTCGTTCACCTTGCTCGCTCTTTGCCAGCCGCCGCTTTACTTCTCCCAACAAAAGCAACTCGTCCATGATTTCACGCAGCGAGAGGCTGTCGGGCATCTCCCGCACTGCATCCAGGACGATTTGGCGGTCGCTCATAACGCTTGAACTATGCTCCTCGACAACGGCAATCGCAATTTGAATTTTTAACCTGTTTTATCCTGGCTTTCTAAACCGCCACCGGCGCTTTGATGGCCGGGTGCGGGTCGTAGTTGAGCAATTCAAAATCCTCGAAGCGGAAGTCGCGGATGTTTTTTACGGTGGGATTGAGTTTCATCACCGGCAACGGACGCGGCTCGCGCGTGAGTTGCAGCTTCGCCTGCTCGACGTGGTTCGAGTACAGGTGCAGGTCGCCGAACGTGTGGACGAAATCGCCGGGCTTCAAGCCGCAAACCTGCGCGACCATCAATGTGAGCAGCGCGTAACTGGCGATGTTGAATGGCGCGCCGAGGAAAATATCCGCGCTGCGCTGGTAAAGCTGGCAGCTCAGTTCGCCTTCGCTGACGTAAAATTGAAACAGCGTGTGGCAGGGTGGCAGGGCCATCGTTTGAATTTCCCCCGGATTCCACGCGCTGACGATGAGCCGCCGGCTGTCGGGATTTTTTTTGATCTGCGCGATGATCTCCTCGATCTGGTTGATGGAGCGGCCATCGGTAGTGCGCCAGTCGCACCACTGCGCGCCATAGACGCGTCCGAGATTTCCGTTTTCGTCCGCCCACTCGTCCCAGATGGTCACGCCGTTCTCGTTGAGATATTTGACATTCGTATCGCCGCGCAAAAACCAGAGCAGTTCATGGATGATGGATTTTGTGTGAACCTTCTTGGTGGTGAGCAGCGGAAAGCCGTCGGCCAGCGGATAACGCGCCTGCGCGCCGAACAGGGAATGTGTCCCGGTGCCCGTGCGGTCGGCCTTGAACCTGCCGTGTTCGAGAACGTGTTTGAGCAGATCGAGATACTGGATCATCGCGCCGGGGATTTAATCAGAAACCGTTCCGTGTCACGAACCAAAATGCGATCGAGTTATTCGCAGACGAACCTCCAGACCGAACATTGGATGGAGACTGTCAACCGATGGTTTCTGCGATCAATTTTGCACGCTTGGGCGGTCTGATTGTTATTTCAAACGCAGCGCCCAGCCGGGCGCAGGCGCTTTCCGCATCGTGCTTGCTTGAGGCATGAATGCGGGCGAGCACCGCACCACGTTCGACTCGTTCGCCGGGTTTCGCGATCCGATCCATGCCCACGTCGAAATTGACGGATGATTCCTTCGTCAGTCTGCCGCCGCCGATGTCGCGGATGATTTCGCCGATGATTCCCGCGTCGCAACGGGACACATGGCCTGACTTGCCGGCTTTCAGTTCAACAACCATCCGGGCCGTATGATCGCGGGAAAGTTTTTTATTGAATGCCTTCAGGTCTGCGCCTTGAGCGATGAGCATTTCATCCCATCTGGCACGGGGAGCGCGGGAGTCCAGACAATCCTGTGCCCGTTTTCGCGCGGCCGTCAGGCTTGTTGACTTGCCGGTTTGCACGAGCAAGTGAGCAGCGCAATCAATGACGAGCCGGTGGAGATCGTCCGGGCCGTTACCTTCAAGGCATGCGATGCTCTCCTTGACTTCGAGCCAGTTCCCGGCGGCGCGGCCCAGCGGTGTGTTCATGTCGGTGAGCATCGCGCGCGTGTTCACGCCGCATTGAGTGCCGAGAGTCACCATGGCGCGGGCCAGTTTTCGCGCGTCAATTTTGGTTTGCATGAACGCGGCGGAACCAAATTTCACGTCGAGGATCAGCGCATCGAGGCTTTCGGCGAGTTTCTTGGAAAGAATCGAGGCGGTGATGAGCGGAATGCTGGGCACGGTGCCCGTGGCATCGCGCAGGGCGTAGAGTTTTTTGTCTGCCGGCACCATGCGATCCGTCTGGCCGCAGATGACGCAACCAACTTTTTGGACGATCTCCGTGATTCGTTTCGCCGGCAGCAAGGTTTTGAAGCCGGGAATGGAATCGAGTTTGTCCAGTGTGCCACCGGTGATGCCGAGGCCGCGCCCGGAGATCATCGGCACGCGAAACCCAAGGCACGCAAGCAATGGAGCGAGCGGCAGCGAAACCTTGTCGCCCACGCCGCCGGTGGAATGTTTATCCACGAGTGGCCGTTTGTCTTTGGGAAATCTGAGCACATCGCCTGAATCCCGCATGGCGAGCGTGAGTGCGGTGGTTTCCCTCGTGTTCAACCCGCGAAAGAAAACGGCCATGAGAAATGCCGCGACCTGGTAGTCTGGAATGTTGTGAGCCGTGTACGCAGTCACAACCTCTTTGATTTGGCCGGCGCTGATTGACCGGCCTCCGCGCTTCGCTTCGATGAGCGAGAGAAAGTTCACAGGTCAGCCCACAAACTTCTTCGCTGTGATGCTGGCATTGTGCCCGCCGAAGCCGAAGGAGTTGTTGACGATGGCGTTGACTTTCAACTCACGCGCGGTGTTGGGCACGTAGTCGAGGTCACACGCCGGGTCCTGGTTCTTGATGTTAATCGTGGGCGGAACGATGCCGTGCTTGATGGCGAGAGCGCACGCGGTCATTTCCACCGCGCCTGCCGCGCCGAGCATGTGGCCGGTGGCGCCTTTTGTAGAACTGACTGCGAGTTTCTTTGTGTGTTCGCCGAAGACGGCTTTTATGGCCTGGGTTTCGCAAACGTCGCCCTGCGGCGTGGATGTGCCGTGGGCGTTGATGTAGGAAACATCTGTCAGGTTCAGGCCACCATTGCGGAGGGCCATTTTCATGCAACGCGCAGCGCCTTCGCCTTCGGGCGCGGGCGCAGTGAGATGGTGCGCGTCGGCGGTGTTGCCGTAGCCGGCAAGTTCGCAATAAATCTTCGCACCGCGTTTCTTCGCGTGTTCAAGCTCTTCGAGCACGATGACGCCAGCGCCTTCACCCATGACGAAGCCGTCGCGGTCAACATCGAATGGCCGTGAAGCCGTTTTTGGATCGTCATTTCGCGTGCTCATGGCTTTCATGGCGCAGAAGCCGCCGATGCCGATGGGGACGATGGCGGCCTCGCAACCGCCGGCAAACATCATCTGCGCCTCACCCATTTTGATGGTGCGCCAGGCTTCGCCAATGGCGTGGTTGGCTGTGGCGCAAGCGGAGCAGGTGGCGAAGTTTGGTCCACGCAAGTTGTGATACATCGAGAACAGGCCGCTGGCCATGTTGCTGATGAGCATCGGGATCATGAAAGGTGAGAGACGCCCCGGCCCGCGTTCGAGCAGGATTTTGTGCTGTGCCGTGGTGGTTTCCAGTCCGCCGATGCCTGAGCCGATGATGACGCCGATTTCGTCGCGGTTGAGTTTGTCGAGATCCGCGCCACAATCTTTCAAAGCCTGCCAGCCTGCGTAGATTCCGAACTGCGCGTAACGGTCTGCGCGGCGGGCGTCCTTGGGCGAGGGGAACGCTGCGGCTGTGTCGAGGTTTTTTACCTCGCCAGCAATCTTGGTGTCGAAGGCGGATGCGTCGAAGAGGGTGATCTTGTCAATGCCGCATTGCCCTGCGAGAAGATTTTTCCAGAATGTGTCGAGGTCATGGCCGATGGGCGTGACAACGCCCAGACCTGTGACGACGACTTTGCGTTCCTGCCAGTTGCTCGACATAGAAAAGAAAGGGGCAGTTCAAGCTGGAGTCAGCCGACTGCCCCGAAAAGTTCCCGATGAATTACTTTTGCGATTCTTCGATGTGTTTGATGACGTCGCCGACGGTCTGGAGTTTTTCGGCCTGTTCGTCGGGGACTTCGATGTTGAATTCCTCTTCGAGGGCCATGACAAGTTCGACGGTGTCGAGTGAATCGGCACCGAGGTCTTCGATGAACTTGGCTTCCGGGGTGACTTGATCGGGCTTCACGCCGAGTTGTTCGACGATGATGTCCTTTACACGTTGGTCAATGGTTTTATCAGCCATGGTTTTGCTCCATTTCTAAATTGTGCGCCTTGTCTAGGGCATCGCCGGATAACGGTCAAGTCTCGATTCTAATTTTATTTTCCGTTGAAATTCCCGGGCGCGGATTTTCGGGGCGAGGAATGTTTGACCGCATTTGGATATGACAGTTGGCTTTCCTGATCGAATACATGCGTGTTGTGTTGTGTGTCGTGTGAAATCTGTCCGGTTTTTAATTCTTCCTCGATGCAAAGCACGTCACACCTCGCTTATCTGACGCGCAGCAAATCCAGAATCCATGTTGATGCGAGTCATTGGGAGGTTTTTGTGTTTCAAACATCATCCGGAGGATTTTTTGTTCCGAAATTTAAGAGGGAATCTCGGATGGCTTGCCAATATCAAATCCCCTCTTCAGCCGGTCTTTCCTTGGCAAGGCAGATTACATTGAAAGGCGTGATTTCGCCCATTTTGCCGGTCATCATGTTCAACTGTCGCCGCTTGTGTTTCGCGTCCGCTGACATGCGCGGCAAAGCACAGCCCCGGAGAAATCCCCTGCCAAATCAGTAATGAACCCGACCGGTTCGACGCCACGCATTGTTCGACAGGCCCGGTCAACAGTGATAAATCTGTTGTCCATTGCCGGCACGTCGGCATGGCAAAAGGCATTGGTTGACATGTGATTAACAGCTGATTGGGAATCACGCCGAGTCACTTACGCGGACGGAACGGGCAACAGGGAATTTACTCCGGCAAAGACGGGATGTTTTTTTATGAAGTTGAAGTATTTGTTGAAATCAAACGCAGCACACGGACTTGAAGGCAAACAACTCCTTCGGAGAAATCTGATCCGATTGTTTTTGGGAGCGTGTTTTTTTGTGGTGGTCGGCGCAATCCGTGTCGAAGCCCAGTGTGTGAGCGCGCCTTCAGGGCTGGTCAGTTGGTGGCCGGGTGAGGGGAATGTGAATGATTTTTCAGGAACGAACAACGGCGTGCTGCTGGGCGGGGCGACGGCAAGCGCGGCGGGTTTCAACGGGAATGCCATAACCTTCGATGGGACGAACTCGTACGTCCAGATTCCCGATTCCCCGTCGCTGCGCCCGACAAACCTGACCGTTGAAGCGTGGATCAGGTTCACGGCGCTCGATTCCGCGCCCTCGGGCAGCACGCCTGCCGGTTTGCAATACATCATCTTCAAGCAAAACACGCGCACGTCGTATTTTGAGGGATACAGCCTTTTCAAAACCCGCGTCAGCGGCAGCGACTATTTTGCGTTCAATGTCACCGGGGCTTCAGGCGTGCAAGCCGAGATTCGTTCCACCACGGCGATTGCCGCCGGTGTGTGGTATCACGTCGTGGCGATGCGCGGGCCGACCACGATCCAGCTTTATATCAATGGTGTGCTGCAAGCGCAGATGAACGTCGCCTTTGCGCAGGATTACGGAAATTTCCCGCTCTACTTTGGTTCGACGGGACAAAGCTATTGGGATCGAAAGTTTAGGGGACAGTTGGACGAGGCGACGCTTTACAATCGGGCACTCTCGGCAGCGGAAGTGACCGCGCTTTTCAATGCGGGCGCTGCCGGCAAATGCAAAGGCCCGGCCATCACAGGTCAGCCACAGAGCACGACGGTGGCAGTCGGCTCGAACGTTGTGTTGTCTGTCACGGCCACCGGTTCCCCGTCTCCGTCCTATCAATGGCAGCGTAGCGGAACAAATCTGGTGGATGGTGGGAACATTTCTGGTTCGACCGGACCTGCGTTGAGCATTTCCAATATTCAATCCGAGGATGCGGCAACGTATCGCGTTCTCGTCAGCAACACCGGCGGTTCGACCACCAGCGCTGTCGCAACGGTGACGGTGTTGATCCCTCCGGCCATCGCACAAGATCCCGCTAATGTGACAAGCGATGCAGGAACAACAATCG